>DAOWIP010000238.1 GCA_030640865.1 Sedimentisphaerales bacterium
ACCTTTTTGGGAGAAAAAACCTGATATAATTTGGAGCCCTAACAGAGCACTTCTGACAGCTAGTGAAAGCAAACAGGAAGTAACAATAGATGATGATAATGGAGGGTTCAAGTTTAACAATCTGTCTCCAGATTTTGTGGATAGATACACAAGTTCCTCATGTTGGGTGAATGTAATCCATTTGAAAGAAGAAATAGATAAAAATGAAATTGCTACTGTTTTTCCAGCTTCCCTGAGAAACCCATCGTTTCCAAGCCTAAGTTTTGATAATAAGCGAATTCTTTCAAATACAGAAGGCTTGATAACTTATCAGAATCACAAAAATTGGCATGAATATTGGAATTTTTTAGATGGCACATCAGCTTTTATAAAATGGTTTAAAACTCAAAATGTAAATACTGAAATTTCATCTGCCGGAAAAACTCTACTACAAGTAATAAAGTCACTTCAAGGATTTTGGGGTGTACGTTATATATCGCATCCCAAGATAATTGAACGATTAAATTCAATGGCATGTAAGCTAAGCAAAAGAACAGAAACAGATGAGGGTCAACAGAAAGAATACTTAGGAAGAACGGTAAAATTTGATGATTTAAAAAGAGAAATATACAAAATCAACGAGGCTGATATCACAACAGAGTTCTGGAAAAAGAATGTTCTTGAATCTTTAATAAAATACAATGTTATCAAGCTTGGTTTAGAAGTCAAATGTAGCGTATGCGACCACAGAAACTGGTATTCTCTAGATTCGTTAAAATACGAGTTAGTTTGTGAAAACTGTTTAAAAACATTCTATTTTCCACAAGATAATCCTTCTAATAGAGCAATAAACTGGTGTTATAGGGTTATTGGGCCATTTGCTAAACCCGATTATGCTCAAGGCGCATATGCATCTGTTTTGGCTCTGCGTTTTTTCAATGATTTAGATAGAGGATTTTCAAGTTCATTAAGCTGGTGTACAAGCTTGGAATTAACATTAGAATCAGGCCAGAAAAGTGAGGCAGATTTTCTGTTATGGTATCAAAGAAACCGTATTATAGAAAATAATTATGGCGTTGAACTGATTTTTGGTGAATCCAAAAGTTTCGCAAAGGATTCATTCGGGGAAAAAGATTTAAAGAAATTACGAAACCTTGCACAAAGATTTCCTGGCTCAATTTTAGTCTGTGCTACAATGAAAGACAAACTTGATGCTAACGAGAAAAAAAGAATAGCAAAAACAGCTATTTGGGGTCGAGCAAGTACATCTATAGGTACAACGAGAGCACCCCTTATCGTACTTACTGCTACAGAACTATTTTCACAGTCAACTTTGGGTCTTAGGTATCTCTGGAAACATAAAGGCGGCAAGCGTGCTCAATTAATAGAACCAGCTTATGTCCGGGAAGATAATTTACGAGTTTTAGCAGACTTAACTCAACAAGTATATTTGAACTTACCATCATATCATACGTGGTGGGAAAAGAAATGGAAGCAGAAGAACGCAAAGAAAAAAAAGAAACAACCGCGTATTGGGAATTAACTCAGCCTAAATTGTACTGGTTCAGAGTAAATGGCGGGCACGGCCCGCCCTACTTTTGTCCGGGCAACGCTTGCTGGTCGAGAAGCGTTGTCTTGCTGATAACTGCCGCCGAATCGGAGTGTGTTGTCCGGCGATTGTGTTTCATTCAAAATGTAATCTTGTGTTGATTTCTTCCGCGGAGGCGGTCTCGAAGAAAAGCTCTAACGCCTCTTTAATGTTTTTTCTTGCTTCGTCGATAGTATCCCCCTGGCTTGCCACATCCACTTCGGGACACAACGCTACGTAGCCATCACCTTCTTTTTCAATAATCGCGGTTAAATTTCTGGTCATATATCACCTGTTGTTTGTTGTTTATTGTTTTTCAAATAAAGCCGACTTCTACCGGCATAAAGCCGGACAGCATGGACTGAAGTTCAGTCTACGCAAGTTGTTCGATAAAGTCAACCCCTTACTGAAGGGGCTAATGGGAAGAAGACTCCCCTGATTTTACATCAGGGGCTAGTAAGAACCCCCGCTTGACAGCAGGGGCTAATGAGAAAATAGTTCGTACCATCGTCTGTCCTGCGGACGAATGCTGTCACCCATCGTGAATACTATATATGCTTGACAATGGCTGTTTTAGCCCTATTGTTACTCTTATGTCAAAGCCGAAACGAATAACACTGGTCGGACGCATTGCCCAGATAAGTATCTTAATCGTTATATGTTTATTACTATATAACGGGTCCATGTATATCGTTGAAACCGTCTATCGGGATGATGATGAAAATCAGGAATCGGACACAAATCTCAATTTCAACAGCACAACCGTAATGGACTGGGAATGGGCTCAATGGCAGGGGCCGAATCGGGACAGTCGCTCCGCGGAAACCAACCTCCTGAAAAGCTGGCCGAAACATGGGCCGAATTTAATATGGAAAAACAATGATACAGGCCAGGGCTGGTCGTCACCCACCATCGCAGGCGGCTATGTCTATGTTACGGGAACAAAAAAGAAAAAGGAATTTCTGGTCTGCCTTGATTTGGCCGGTCAATTCAAATGGAAAGTTATTTACGGTTCAGCAACGTGCAGGTATTCCGGCGCCCGCTCGACGCCGACTTACGATAAAGGAAATATTTATGTAATCAGCGGGATCGGTGAGGTCGTCTGCATCGATACCAGAAAAAGTATGATTGCATGGAAACTGAACGCTTACAAGATATTTCAGGGAGAATGTGGGAACTTCGGAATAGCCGAGTCGCCGCTTGTCGTTGACGACAAGGTAATTTATACTCCCTGCGGCAAACAAACCACAATGGTCGCGCTCGATAAACTAACAGGCGAAACAATATGGAAAAGCGAGAGCATAAACGATGTGAGCGCATACGTTTCGCCCACTATAATCGAAAGGGGCGGCCGGAAAATTATTCTGACCGTTACGGGAAGTTATATCGTGGGAATCGATCCGGAAAAAGGCGAAATACTCTGGAAATATCTGTATGTAAAAAACGACAAAGGAGAAAATCTGCTCGGAACCCTGATGGCCAATGCGACAACGCCACTTTATCGCAACGGACAGATATATGTTACCAGTGGGTATAACCAGGGAGGAGTGGCTCTGGAGCTATCGGAAAACGGGCGAAGCGTTCGAGTCGTCTGGGAAGAAAAGATACTGGATTGCCATCACGGCGGCGTAGTATATCACAATGGATACGTTTACGGGGCAAGCTGGCGCAATAACGCAGACGGAAACTGGGTTTGTATAAATTGGAAAACCGGCGAAGTTATGTACGATCACCACTGGTTCGATAAAGGCTCAATAGTTTATGCCGATGATATGCTATATTGCTACGAAGAAGAACAGGGACATGTGGCCCTGATAAAGGCAACGCCGGGGAAGTTCGACGTCGTCAGCTCGTTCAAGGTTTCTACAGAAAAAGGGGAAAACTGGACTCATCCGGTAATTTGTGACGGCAGACTTTACATAAGATATAAAGATGCCTTACTGGCCTATGACGTCAAACAAAAACAGGAGTATAGAAAAACTAATGACGAATAACAGAAATTCGCCACCGCAGTGAACGGTTACAAAAAAAATGGTGCGATACATCGCACCCTGCTTAACCGGGGCGATCCTGTTTAAGAATACCATCGCTACTGCCTGGGGCTTGTTATTTCCATTTGACAACCGTCTCCGGGCCTTTATAATAATATGCAGCGAATAACATATATATGGGAAAATCCGTCATGAAACCATTTCGCAGCGTCAAACTTCTGTATCTGTTTACAGAGTTACTAATCATTTCCTGTTTTGCTTTGTCAGGGTGTGATTCGGATAAAAGTGGTCCCGGCTCCGATGTCCCTGCGCAGCCCGATAAGGAACCCGATCAAGAACGGAAAGGAGATACTTCTATGACCTTTACCATAACCAGTTCCGCCTTCGGGGCCGGTGCGGTTGTCCCGGTCAGACATACCGGTGACGGCGTCGATGTTTCGCCGGCCTTAACCTTTACCAACGCGCCCGAGGGAACAAAAGAATTGGCTCTTATCTGCGATGATCCCGATGCCCCCACACCTCAGCCCTGGGTACACTGGGTAATATATAAGATACCCGCGGGTACGGAGCAACTACCTGAGAACGTAAAAACTTCCGCCGGCCTCACCCAGCCGGCCGGCGCCCTCCAGGGGGTCAACTCCTGGGACGCCATCGGATATCGCGGACCCGCTCCTCCACAAGGTCACGGCGTACATCACTATCATTTTAAGCTCTATGCCCTCGATACTCCACTGAGTGTTAAATCGGGCATGGACAAGCAGGCCCTCCTGACGGCCATGAAGGAACATATCCTGGCCGAAACGGAATTGATCGGTACGTACCAAAGGTGAACAGTCTTGCCCGATAAACGAATTCATCACGGTCAACATCCACAGGATAATGATCTCTTTGCCTCTGATCAATTGCTCAGTTTACGTCTGGCTGTTCGCGATCTGTCCTGGCTGCTCAGTCGGGGCTATGCAGTGAAGTCATCGCTAAAACTGGTGGGTGATCGCTTTGCCCTGAAAGAACGACAGAGAATGGCGGTTATGCGCTGCGCCTGCTCGGATGAAGAATTGCACGAACGCTCGACCCGGCAGATCGATTCAGCCGCCCTGCAACAGCAGCCACTGCTGGTGGATGGATACAATGTTATCACTACCATCGAAACCGCAATGGCGGGGGGGGTCATCCTTAAGGCCCGCGACGGCAGCTTTCGAGACATCGCAGGCATCCATGGAACCTATCGCAAAGTCGAGGAAACAATACCCTCGCTTAAACTCATCGGTCGAACCATCGCTGAACTGAATACAAGCCAATGCTTATGGTATTTAGACAGGCCGGTCTCCAACAGCGGCAGGCTTAAAACAATCCTGCTGCAACTGGCCGATGAAAATAACCGGAACTGGCAAGTGAATATAGTTACCAATCC
>DAOWIP010000340.1 GCA_030640865.1 Sedimentisphaerales bacterium
CGTTTGAATGAATGTAAATGGCGGGATGGATAGCTGTACCGTACTTCAGGTTATCAAGACAGGGCAAACTCTGCTTTAAACCCTCATTATATACTATCAACTTGCCGACATTGGTAATATCACCCCAGCATGTGTCGTCAGTATCCCTACACCCGTTAAACACATGGCCGGTGGAACTTACCTGAACCCTGCCGTTGACACAGCCAGGTATGAACACACCGTCGATAAAAACGGATTCTTCGACCGGAACAAATCCTCCTGTTATTATTTTCTTACAGGCGATATTTTCAGGCACAAATCGTCCTGTTTCAGGATTGATCGCCTGTCCTTTTATGCCTGTACCGAAACCGTTTCCCCCTCCGACAATGTCAGCCAGGTCAAGACGCTTACCGGGACATCCGAATCTCGACTTGGCGGGAATCTTTCGCACGAAACGATTAATATTTTTCTTTGTCTTATTAACTGAAAGATTGCCGAAATTATCCACGACGCCGGCAAACCCGGCAGTCAGTCGTTTTGAATCGCCGTGCCGTACTACATCAGAGCCGGTCCTTAACTCGATCTCTCCCTGGAAAACAAGAGTTTCGGTCTTGCCTGACCTTTCTGCTATAATCCCGAACTCGGTGCCGTAATCTACCACAGTAGCCCCATTGGTTCGCACGACAAAACCAACCGCTGATTCCGGAACATACGCGCAGAAATTCCCATAATCGAGAAACACCTGTCTGGATGTTTCCAACTCAAGTCCGCAGGGTGCCTGTAGAACAATCTCGGCCCCATCAAGTAATTTAATCTTGGCGAAGCCTTCGAGCAACTTCAGCGGTACGTTATCAATTTCATCGCCCGGCGCCATTGTGAATTGTGTATCATCCCATTTAGCGTCCGTCTCTTCGACCAGTGTAGCTACAACAATCGGTTTGGTTCGCCTGACTCGCTCCATCAGAACGCGGTCCAGCCACACTATCGATATGGAAAATATTAACACCGCCGCGATTCTGATTGTTACGTTGAGAACATCTTTGGATGTTGGTTTTTTACGCCGTGCCTGGGCCTCTTTTCTTCGGAGTTCAAGTTCCTGTTGCTCGTTGGCTTTTGTCTGTTCAATGGCTTTGCTGATGGAACTGTCATGCAAATCCTTATTCACGATTTCCCGGAAAATATCTTTATGGTTGTCCTTTACCGCACCGGCCCCAATCGGCTGTGGACTATAGCTTTGTGATGGATTGCCGTGGTGATACATCCAGACGGAAATATCTATGAACTCATCATAGTACTCTTGTGCGGCGGGATTGTTTGCAAGCATATCTTCTAATTCGGTGAATTGATCCTCTTTGAGTTCGCCGTCAAGCATGAGATATATCAATTCGCCCAACCTGTGCTGATTTTCCTGATCATTGTTCATGCGATTTTCCCTGTAGCCAAAGTTCTGCGGATGCATTTCAATAAGGCGTTCTGAATCTTTGGTATAATCTTATATAGGCTGTGAATTTTTATTCCGATACGATCGGCCAGTTTCCTGGTAGTCATGCCTTGTTCATACCGTAGAAGGATCAGCCAGCGATCGTGGCTGTTTAGCTTTTTGATGCAGTTCTGAAGGGCCGAAATGCGAACATCCGTTTTAGAATCCGCGTTCTCGGCTTTAACTTCTATGCTTTTCATCAAATCACTGTTAAACACGACCCGATTACCACGCTGGCTTTGTTTCTTGCGAAAATTAAGAATGTTATAACGGGCAATATTGATTCCCCACGCGACAAAATCAGTGCCCGCAACAAATTTGTCGAACTTTTTCCACATGATTTTTGTTGTTTCCTGAAAAATGTCGTCCGCGTCGTTCCAGATAGGCACTAATTTGAGTATATAACCATAGATTTGTCGCTGATTTGCCATAATCAGGTGAAAAAATCGATCGGCAGGGACCTGATTTTCCGATTTCTCCTCGTCTTTTTCATCTTTATTTGCCATTTAATTACCTTATACAGCAATAACAATACCTTTTGACAGTAAATCACTGCAAACACGCACTTAATATACTTCCTGAAATATGCAAAATTGGAAAGAAAAATGGGAAAATTAATAAATATCAGGCTTTCATTCGAGTTATCGGTCGCGCACTTCACGGTCGGGTGGAACACTTTTGCGAAAACCTATGTCTGGAGCACATAACCCTTTTACACAGAAGCAATTAGGGACAATTCCTAATTAAATCCATCCATATCCACAAATTCATATTACCCGAGAGGTTTGGGTTGCCGACTTTCTCTATAAGGGGTTATGGTCGGAGTAAGTTTCCTTATGCGAGAGAATAACTGGGAGCTGATATACTATGCGTCCGAGAAAGTATATATTTATTAACTTATTGATTGCCATCCTTGTTATCTTCGGTGGTGTTTCCGAGGCCGACCAGGCCGATCAGCCGGATCAACAGTATAAGTTTTATAAAATCGGCGTCCTGGCCAAGCGAGGCCCCGATCGTTGCCTCGAGAAGTGGCAGCCCACCGCTGAGTACCTCTCGCGTCAAATCCCCGGTTTTTCTTTCACCGTTGTGCCGCTTGCTTATGAGCAGGTTGCCCCTGCCGTCAAAGACAGTCGGATCGACTTCCTCCTAACCAATTCCTCCATCTATGTGGAAATGGAAATCCTCTATGGTGCCCGCAGAGTCGCTACCCTCAAGAATCTCATGTCGGGCAAGCCCGTTACGATTTTTGGCGGTGTAATCTTCACCACAGCCGACCGAGACGACATCAACAAATTGGATGACCTCAGGGGTAAAACCTTTATGGCCGTTAATGAACTGGCATTTGGTGGATGGAGGACGGTCTGGCGAGAGCTTAAATCCAGAGGCATCGACCCTTATAAGGATTTTGCCGATCTGTCTTTTGGCGGTACCCATGACGCGGTCGTTTATGCCGTTCGCGACGGCCGGGCTGACGCCGGCACCGTCAGAACCGATACCATCGAACGCATGGCCGCTGAGGGAAAGATTGATATCAGCGACTTCCACTTTATACACGAGCATGAAGGTGATCATAGCGAATACAAGGACGGACTTTATAGTGGTGATACCTTTGAAGATTATAATTTCATTCACAGTACCCGCCTGTACCCCGAATGGCCCTTCGCCGAGCTTAAACATATTCCTGACAACCTGGCCGAAAAAGTCGCCCTTGCCCTGCTCAATATGCCTTCCGGCAGCACAGCCGCCTGTACCGCCCGCTGCGCCGGCTGGACCATCCCCCATCACTATCAATCTGTCCGCGATTGCCTCAAAGAACTAAGGGTCGGCCCTTATAAGGATTATGGAAAGGTTACGCTCAGCGGTGTTGTCAGGCAATATTGGCCCTGGCTTGTGGGGATTATTATTATCGGGATTGTCATGACGGTCGCTATCGCCAATATTCTCGCGTTAAACCGAAGAATGGCCGCTGCCCAAAAAAAGCTCAAACACGAAATTGCCGAACGCAAGCTGGCCGGAAACGCACTGCAGGAGAGTGAAAAACGCCATCGTAGTTTGGTCGAAGACCTTCCGGTGGGGCTTTACCGAAACACTCCCGGGGCCATTGGACGCAATCTCCTGGCAAATCCGGCGATGATAAGGATATTTGGCTTTGATTCAATCGAAGAATATTTCCAGGTTAAAGTATGTGATTTACATGTGAACCCCAACGAGCGCAAGGGATTTTCCGATAAACTTATTGCTGAGGGAAAATTTGTCAGAGAGGAAATACTCCTGAAAAAGAAAGACGGAACACACATCTGGTGTGAGGTAACTGTTCATGCCCATCACGACGAATCAGGTGAGGTTGATTACTTTGACGGATTTATGCAGGACATCACCGCTCGCAAGGAAGCAGAGAATGCAATGGTGCTGGCAAGGCGGCAGGCGGAAGCAGCAAAGGGCAAACTCGAAATAGTCAATCAGGAGTTGGAGGAATCTATTGAGCGAGCCAACCTCCTGGCTCAGGAAGCCGTTATCGGCAATCAGGTCAAAAGTGAATTCCTGGCCAATATGAGCCATGAGATCAGAACACCTATGAACGCGATTATTGGTTTTGGGGATATATTGGGAGATACCCAGCTAAATGAGGAGCAGTTGGATTATGTTCAGAC
>DAOWIP010000597.1 GCA_030640865.1 Sedimentisphaerales bacterium
AAGACTGATTCTGAGGCCCTTGTGTGAATCTGCCTGAACCTCACGGCAGAACCGAGAAAGCGATTATATATAATGGTTTAAAGGAAAGAACAATGGCGGAAAAAATCACTCTGGCCACGCTTAAGCAGTACAAACAGCAACAGCGGCCGATTACCATGCTTACCTGCTATGACTACGCTACGGCAATATTGCTGGAGCAGGCCGGCGTGGACAGTATCCTCGTTGGCGACTCGCTGGCCCAGGTTGTACTGGGCTATAAGACGACACTGCCGGCTACGATGGATATTATGGTCGCCCTGACCGCAGCCGTCCGACGCGGCGCCCCAAACGTGTATTTAATCGGCGATATGCCCTTTTTGAGCTACCAAGTCAGTCCTGAAATGGCAATAGTGAACGCCGGCCGCTTCCTCGCTGATGCCGGCTGTGACGCAGTCAAGCTGGAAGTCAACACCAGTCAACTTGACCTGGTCGAACGGCTGGCCACCGCCGGGATTCCAGTAATGGCCCATCTGGGGTATCGGCCGCAATCCGCCTCGCAATCGGACAAGGTCGTCCAGACGCGATCCGTCCAAAGGGCCTGCCAGTTGGTCCAGGATGGGCTTGAAATGATTGCCGCGGGCGCCTGCTCGATCATGCTCGAATGCGTTACAACCGCGGCTGCCCAGGCCCTGGCCGAAAAAACCGATCTGCCGGTCATAAGCTGCGGCAGTGGCCCCCATTGCGACGGACAGGTACTCGTTCTGCATGAAATCCTGTCTCTGCCGGGAGCTACCGGCCCACGCTTCAGCAAGAGCTACGCCGACATAGGTGAACAAATCCGAACCGCAGCCGGTAAATATGTGGAAGACATCCGACAAAAACGGTTCCCCGACGAAGACCACAGCTATCATATGTCAGAAGAACATCAGGAACAGTTCCAACGGTGGCTGACAGAGAAGAGGGTAGAGAGTGGAGAGAAGAGGGTAGAGGGTAGAGGGTAGAGAGAAGAAAAGAGCAAGAAGAAAAGGATTTTTCAGCTACGAATGAATACGAATTAGCGCGGATATAATGAAAAGGAGTTAAACTAAGTGAACAAAAAACGGAAGAAGGCGGCAGCGGATTTCAGGTATAATACGGGCGTGGCTCATGTTCCCTGGGCGGCCGTTGGTGAAACCATACAACAGAATGAGATTGCCGCGATAATCGGTTTTCTCTGCCAGAAGCATAGCAACAAAGACACAAAATACAAGTCGCAGTTTCAGAAGACGCTTCGAGAACTCGAAAAACTTATATCCCTGAGCCGGCCGGCCGGTAAGCTCTCTTTGGGCAACCATGTAAAGGCGCTTGAGCAACAGGTAGTCAAAATGCTGTCCGCCAAACATGCCCTGTTCCTGACCAATGCCACGGCCGGTTTTGAAATCGCATTTAAATACGCCGGCCTGCAACCCGGCGATGAAGTGATCGCCCCGGCCATTACCTTTATCGCCACCATTGCTTATCCGTTAAGCATCGGAGCCAAAGTTGTTCTGGCTGATGTTGATTCACGCACCATCAACATGGATCCGAAAGACGTCGAGCGGAAGATTACTTCCAGAACCAGGGCTATCATCCCTGTCCATATCGGTGGTTATCCTGCGGATATGACTTCCATTATGCGTATAGCTCGAAAACATGGTATCACTGTCATTGAAGATGCCGCCCATGCCTTCGGCGGCGAATACCGCGGCAGGAAAATCGGTACTATCGGCCACTTCGGCGCCTTCAGTTTCCACGAGGTAAAAAACATTAACTCATTGGGAGAAGGGGGTATTCTGGTGAGTAACCTCGCTCTGGGAAAAGATTTCCCCCAGGCCCGCTTTTTAGGACTTGATACGAGTCGTCAAATTCCCAATTGGCTTTATGACGTCAGGGCCCTGAAGGGTAAAGCCGGTTACTTCGCCGCCGGCAACCATTCATCCACTGAAATTCAGGCCCTTTGTCTGGCCAACCAGATAAAACGGCTGAAAGGGATTATTGCCAAACGCCGTCGTGCCGCCGAGTATTTGAACCGGCGACTAAAGGGAGTCGAAGGCATTATTACTCCGCTTATGGATGACGACAAGGTCAAAGCGGCATATCATCTGTATCTGCTCCAGGTTGATCCGGACAAAGCCGGCGGTGATATTCAACTATTGAAAAAGAAACTTGCCGACCGGGGAGTCATACAAATTCCTCATTTTGGCCCACTGTACAAGTTCAGCCTCATGCGGCAATTGGGCTACGATACCGACGCTATCGAGAAAAGCTGTCCTGTAACAGAAGAAGTGTTCAATCACCGTTTTACGCATCTGCCTTTATATGATTTCACCCGCGAACAACTTACGTACATGGCGGACATGATCATTGAGTCTGTAGAAGAAATGAAAAAGGGCCGATAGGGAGATTGTCGTGAATCCACAGGAGCAATCGTTAGTTGGGAACGTCAAACACGCTGAGGGTAAATATGGCGGCTTCTCGTTTGGCGGCCAGGAACCCGAAGGGGTTACCGTATGCAATCCTTTACCTGCCGGGACGGTTTTTCCCAATGGGGCCAGGGCGGCGATACTATTGACCTTCGACGTTGAAGGCAATTATGGCAACGGTGTTGGTGATGTGGAGCGGGAGGTAGCCAATTACCAGCGTATCTGTAACAGGCTGTCGGAAAACCAGATTTCCGCGACGTTCAACGTCGTAGGCCGGATGGCAGAAGATTATGGCCCGGAATTTGTCGAGTGGATGGTTGATTCCGGTTGCGAAGTCGCTTCGCACGGCTATGTGCACGATATGAATAAGCGATACGGCGGTAACCGGGTTTATGCCGGCCACTACGGCCCGCGGGAAAATCTGGAACAAATCAGGGACGGTATCGAGGCCCTTAACAAAATTTGTCCTGATGTTGTCCGCGGCGCTCGTCTGCCCTACGGCCACTTCAACGAGTACACGTATGAGGCTATGGAACAGTACGGACTGGCCTGGTCCAGCCTTGTAGGGATCGACGATTTTAACAATCCCGGCCAGGGTTTTGGGAACGATCCTTTCCAGATGAAGCTTGGTGACAGGACATACCCCATTGTTGAGATTCCTATGGACAGTCAGACATTTGACTGGCCCATCTGGATTGCCGACGAGAAGGCAAACGGAACCTTCGTTCAGGCAGTAAGGAACTATTGTGAGTTGCGGAATATCCCTTTTGAGCGGACCCCACGTGGAGCGGTGGGTATCTGGCGGCAGCGTATGCTCGATACGATTGAGCGGCAAACTGTTTTTACTCTGTGCTGCCATCCCATTAACCTGACTGTTAAAGGCCGGGACTGGTCCGATCCGGTTACTGAATTTATATTTCCGATAATTGACTTGCTCGGATGCTTTCAGCGAGAGGGCAAGGCCTGGATATGCACTTGCAATCAATTAGCACAGCTTTACCGACAAGTTATACGCACCGCGTATGGGAATTCCCGCGAGTGAAACCGTAACATTTTGTCGTAAGATTGACGCCAGCGTTAAAGTTCAGCTCGACCGTGATATCAGGCTGGGATCGTATATTTTAATGGTCGTTCGGCACTTTTGGCGGAGGCATCAAGGTTATTTACCCGCGAACTAACGGGGAAATTCAATCGTGAGCACTATATAAAAGAATAAATAAGGAATATCCTATGTCTGGGAAGGTAAAATGGGGCGTCGTCGGTTCGGGCGGTATCGCTCGAAGAAGGACAATACCTGAAGGTATTATCCCCGCGGACAATGCGGTGTTAGTAGTGGTTTATGATATCAATGGTGAAGTAAATACAGAAGTGTCGCAGGAATACCATGCTCAAAAGGCTGACAGTATCGAAGAATTGCTAAAAACTGATATTGACGCGGTCTATATTGCCACGCCTGCGAATCTGCATTGCGAACAGGTATTGACCTGTGCCCGGGCCGGCAAACATGTTTTATGCGAAAAACCACTCGGAATGACCGTTGATGAAGCGGAAAAAATGATCACTGCCTGCAAAAATGCCGGGGTGATTTTAGACATGGCATTTATGATGCGTTTTCATGCCCAACATCAGGCGGCCCTGAAGATGATACAAGAAGGCAGGCTGGGCGAGTTGACGTACGGCAGAGCGCAACTATCCTGCTGGTATCCGCCTATGGAAGGCGCCTGGCGCCAGGACCCGGCAACCGGAGGGGGCGGCTCGTTGATGGATATGGGCGGCCACTGTATTGACCTGATGGAGATGTTCTTCGGCAAAATTGCAAAGGTAAGCTGCCTGATCAACAATACAGTACATAAGTATCCTTCAGAAGACAGTGCTGTTGCCACCCTGTCCTTTGAAAACGGAGCACTGGCCACTGTGGATAATTTCTTTTGCATTCCAGACAACAGCAGTAAAAACGTTCTGGAACTCTATGGTTCCCATGGGAGTATCCTGGCGAAAAACACGGTTAATCAGGGAGATCGTGGTGAAATGGTTGCCTGTCTGGAGGCGGCGGACAGTGGTTACAATGCTCAACAAACGCGAGCCGATGCACAAGAAATGGTTATTGATCCTGAACCTGTCAATACTTACCGGGCAGAGATCGAGCAGTTTGGTCAGGCCATACTCGAAGGGCGACAACCGAGTTGCGGTTCCCAGGCCGGCCTGCGGAGCCAGAAGGTTTTGGCTGCCTGTTATGAATCAGCCAAAACGGGCAGGGTAATTGATATTTGCTGGAAGAAAAGGGGACATTGAGGGAAAAAAAGGGAACATTGTACTTTTTTGAGGTAGCTAATAGTATATGCTGTATGCACAGTTCTCGCTAATCTGTAAAAGTATGTTTCTCGGTGTTTTCTGTGTACTCTATGGCAAATATTGTACTCATTATACATAAGGATAATATTTTATAGATGTTGGAATGTTGGAACAACAGGAGTTAGCAGAATGAATAAACAGATACAAAAAGTTCACAGGCCGATATTATCGTCGATAGTTTTATGGGCTGTTTTGTCGGCCTTGTTACTGAACCCGTCAAGCGAGTTGTTTGCCGCCGAGACGGCCCAGCCGTTGTCCGATAGCGAAAGGAATATGGCGGCCCAGATAAACAATGTTTTCCGTCGGGCCGCGGCTATCGTACGCCCGGCGGTGGTTTCCATTCGTGTTCTCAAGCCAGTGCCGCCAAGCGGTTTTTCGCCGGGTGGCGAGCAGAGCGGATTGGGCAGCGGTGTAATTATCGACAAGCGCGGCTATGTGATTACGAACCATCATGTGGTTGCCAATACCAGCAAGATAAAGGTAGTACTGGCGGACGGCCGACACTTCGAGGGTGTGGAAAGGCTACTCGATCCGGATACGGATTTGGCGTTAGTGCGAATCGAACCCAAAGACCAGACGTTGCCGACGGCCCGGTTCGGAGATTCCGAACAGGCCCAGGTGGGTGATTTTGTTCTCGCTATCGGCAGCCCCTTTGGTGAAGGGCTGGCACAAACTGTTACGAGCGGCATAATAAGTTATAAAGGCCGTCAGACTCACATCCTGGGCAAATGGGGCTATGAAGATTTTATTCAGACCGACGCGGCCATCAACCTCGGTAACAGCGGTGGGCCGTTGGTGAATTTATACGGCGAAGTCATCGGTATCAACTCCAATATCTTTAGTCCTTCCGGTTATTCCACCGGCTATGGCTTTGCCGTTCCGAGTAATATCGCCAAATACGTGGTTCAAAAACTCATTGAAAAGAAACACGTGCAACGAGGCTGGCTGGGCGTCTATATGGCCGGACTGGACACCTTACGGAAAATACCGAAGGAAAGCTGGGAACCCGATTTGCAGAAGTTTATCAGGGAGAACCCTGATCTTCTCGATGAACTTCCGAAATCGCTGCAAGGCGTACTGGTTACCGGCGTGAAACCCGGTGACCCTGCCGAGCAGGGCGGCATCAAAATCAAAGACGTTATCCTACAGATCAACGACACAAAACTGACGACTGCCAGGGAATTGCAGGACATTATCGCACGGCTTGACCCCGGAACGGTAGTTAAGTTTATCATCCGGCGTAACGGCAGTGAGATCACACGCGAAGTAACCCTGGGAGATCGGGACACGGCCCGCCGCCGTTACGTGCAGGGGTTGACGCCAAAGGAAAAAACGGCAAGGCTGGGGATTACAATAAAACCATTGAACCCGGAATTAGCTCGCTTTTTCGGGTATAATGAGAATCTGCATGGCCTGATTATCCTGAGCGTACAGCCCGACAGTGTGGCCGAAAAGAGCGGTCTGAAAATAGGCGATATTGTGGTTAGTGCTGGTGAGGTTAATATTCAAGGCTCCCCGGAAGGTATTGAACGACTAAAATCGATCATTAAAAAAGCCGATTTAAAAGAAAAAGGCATGGAAATGGTTGTGCGCAATAAATCGGGCCAGCGGACCATTATCGTAAAGGACACGAAATGAGTGGTGAGTTGTGGGTGGTGAGAAGAAGAGAAGAGAGTTGTGAGTGGTGAGTTGTGAGAAAGAGGGACGAAGTGAGGAGTCGATGACGAATAATAGAAAGTCGCCATCGCCTCCCAGCCGTTCACACTTTTTCAAGTTGCCTTCTTTCGCCCCTTCAACTACCAGGCTGTGTCGCAATTAAACAGAAACACCATCCGTACAAGTCTGGCAACCATTGATTAACCATACTTCTCTATATTGGGCGAAAATTGAACAAGAATTCGTTCCAGGGTGTCGCCCATATCACTTTTTCCATATAATCGT
>DAOWIP010000162.1 GCA_030640865.1 Sedimentisphaerales bacterium
AAAACATCATACCAGCCTGCAGAAGGGTCATCAGTGCCACGCTGCGGCGGGCGCCCAATTTGTGAGAAATAGTCCCCCAGACAATACGGCCCAATCCATTAAAAAGAGCCAGCAGCACTAATGCGTTTCCAGCGGCTGCCGATGTCAGGCCGCCTTCCATCTGGCCGAAATTCTTCAGGCATTTAATCACCATCAGGCCGCAACCGGCACTGAATACAAAAGCGAGCCAAATCATCCAGAATTGTGAGGTTCTGACGCATTGTCCTTGAGTGAGGTCTTCAGCTTTTGAATTGGCGGCGCCTTCTTTGGGAGCGGGTGGATTCCAGTTGGCTGGTTTCCAGCCGGCGGGCGGATTGCTCAGCAGCAGTGCGCCGGCAACTACACAAACCATGAATATAATCCCGAAAATCAGAAACGTGCCGTTCACTCCCTGGCTGGCCAGTAAATTGCCCCAACCCCCGGCCAGTTTGATGAAGATGAACGCCCCCGCGCCGAACCCAGCCACAGCCAGCCCCGTAATAAAGCCTTTCATATCCGGAAACCATTTCATGCACGCCGCAATTGGGCAGACATAACCCAGCCCGATACCCGCACCACCGACAATACCGATAAATACGAGCATCAAAGTAAAATCGGAGCCTGTTTGTGAGGCGATGATATATCCGGCACCGAGAACGATACCTCCGAGTAGCGCGATAATCCTTGGCCCGTATTTATCCTGCCATCGCCCGGCCATGATCATGGTCAGGGCAAATGACGCTAATCCAGCCGAAAATATCCAGGATGTCTGGGTAGCGCTGAACTTGAAAACGCCTTCCGGGTCCTGCAACACGCCGGTAAAGGCACCCCATGCGTAAATAGCGCCAAGACACAATTGAATCAAAAGTGCGCCCACAACAACTTTCCAACGATTTGGTACTTTTTGCTGAATCATTTCATTACTCACAGACTGACTCCTTAAAACATTAATATTTTCAATTCCACATTTCTTCTAATGGGTGGCATGCTTACGCGATGATTATGCTTTGCATAAGCAGAGCTTAAGCATGGTTTTTATATTTAGCCCCACGTTTTACGTGGGGTTCTTACTTAGCCCCCGATGTAAAACTTGTCTCCGCGAAGGCGGGGGTCGGGGGATTCTTCTGTTTTCTTCTTCGCTTTCTTTGTTATCTTCTGTTCAATTTCTTTTTCTGTATTTTCTTCTTTTAAATCAGTGTAATCTGTGAAATCCGTGGTTAAATTTCTGTATTTTCTTCTGTCTTCTGTCTTCTGTCTTCTGTCTTCTGTCTTCTGTCTTCTGAATTCTGTCTTCTGAATTCTTCTTTTCTTCTGTCTTTCTCACAACTCACCACTCACAACTCACAACTAATTTACTAATTACCGCCTTCGGGTAGATGGCAGACATATACGCTCTTGACATAGTCTTGTTTTTGGAACTCGGCGATAGCTTTTTCATCCGGCGCCTCGTCGAGATCGATAGCCAGCACCGCGCGGTTCTGGTCTTTGATACGGCCGACGCCCATCGTGCCGATATTGAGACCGTGTCGTCCACAGATAGAACCTACCGAACCGATAACGCCCGGCCGGTCGTCATTGAAGATAATCATAATCGTGCCTTCCGGAGTCATCTCGAGGGCATAATCGTCGATGCCGATGATTCGCGGCATTTGTTTGCCGATGATTGTGCCGGTTACTTTGCGGTCCACCTTTTCGGTTACCACGCGAACTGCCATCGTACTGGCGAAGTCCTGAGCGTCGGGGTTTCTGATCTCGTCGATGCTGATACCACACTGCTTAACCAGAACAGGGACATTAACCAGATTGACCGGCTCTTCGAATTTATTCTGTAGCAGGCCGACACTGAACCCGCTCGTAATCGCCGCGGTTTCCTGTTCAGCGATTTCGCCCCGATAGGTTACTTCCACTTTTTTGATGGCCCCGGGCGTAATACTGCTGACAACCAACCCAAGCCGTTCACCCAAAACGCGGTATTTTTTCACAATATCCGGCAGAGACTTATCCATCCCGGGAACATTGACAGCGTTGCGCATCTGGATGCCGCCAATGGCCTCGACCAGTTCGGCTGCCGCATCGACTGCCACTTCAATTTGGGCTTCTTCGGTACTGGCTCCGAGGTGCGGGGTAACTATGCAGTTATCGAGTTGCTCGAATGCGCGATTTTTCGGTGGTTCCTGAGCGAACACATCCAGCGCCGCCCCGCCGATTTTTTTATCTTTCAGTGCTTGGTACAAATCCTCTTCGTTGATGACTGGGCCGCGTGCTACGTTGATAATACGAACGGACGGCTTCATCAGAGCCAGCCGCTTGGCGTTAATCATCCCGCGGGTATCGTCGGTAACCGGGACGTGAAGAGTAATATAATCACTCTTACGGCACAGTTCGTCAATATCGCTGATGACTTCCACGCCTGCTTCCTCGGCTGTTTCGGCGGAGATGACAGGGTCGAAGCCTATGACCTTCATTTTCAGCCCCATCGCCCTGCGGGCCACAGCCATCCCGATTCGACCCAGGCCGATTACCCCCAGTGTTTTTCCGATAAGCTGGGTACCCATAAAGGACTTTCGGTCCCATTTACCGGCCTTGAGTGAGTTACAGCCCTGGACAATATGACGAGAAAGGGCCATCATCAGGGCGATGGAGTGCTCGGCGGCACTGATGGTATTACCATCGGGCGTATTCATCACCACGATCCCTTTTTGGGTTGCTACCGGAATATCAATATTATCGACGCCAACACCTGCCCGGGCGATTGCCTTCAATCGACCGCTGTTTTCCAGTACTTTGGCGGTAACCTGACTGCCGCTGCGAATGATCAGACCGTCGAAATCACCTATAATCGAAGCCAGCTCGTCCTCGCCAAGTCCTGTCTTGACAGTTACCTCAACATCATCCATGCCGGCCAATAGGTCCAGCCCCTTTTGGGCTAATTTGTCTGATACCAATACCTTAATCACAGCGATAGTCCTTTCATTAAACAGTTGTCCATATCTCACACTCGGTTCGTTTTCCCGGTTCACCCCGGGTACCAAGTGCCTGAAACCCAAATATTATTATCATTTTTCAGCCGTTGTCCAGTTATTTTCTATTGGACATTGCACTTGGGTGTGGCTTTATTTTCTGGCGCTTATGCAGCGTCTTTCATGTATTGCCAATATGTATTCCATAGACTGCTTTGTTGTATC
>DAOWIP010000446.1 GCA_030640865.1 Sedimentisphaerales bacterium
GAGAATTGTGGTTGTCGGCAGTATTAATATGGACCTGGTGGTTCGCACGGCTGTCATGCCCACCCCCGGCCAAACTGTTATGGGCCATAGTCTGACCACTATCCCCGGCGGCAAAGGCGCCAACCAGGCAGTCGCCGCGGCCCGCTGCGGGGCAGCGGTTGATATGATCGGTCGGATCGGACATGACGATTTCGGCCAGCGACTTCTGCTGAAACTGCGGACCGGCGGCGTTAATACAAGCGGTGTCCTGGTCAGCGAATCAGTCAGTACCGGTACCGCGATGATAATGGTGGATGATAATGGAGAAAACACGATATGCATCGCCCCCGGCGCTAATGAATTGCTTACCGCTGAAGATATTGATAATCAGAGCGAACTTATCGCCCAGGCCGACGCCGTTTTAATCCAATTGGAGATTCCTCAGGATACAGCCGCCTACACCCTGCATATAGCCAAACACCATAATGTCCCCGTAATACTTAATCCCGCTCCGGCCCCTGAAAAAATCAATCCGGCCCTGTTCGAGGCCGACATTATCATAGCCAACCAGAATGAAACCGCCGGCCTGACCGGTGAACCCGCTAACGATATTCATACCGCCAAGATGGCTGGTTCAGCCCTGCTGGCGCGAGGCGCCAAGGTGGCTATCGTTACACTGGGCCGCCGCGGCGCTCTGTCCCTGACGGCTGAACAAATGTTCCATATTCGTCCGTTTTCCGCCAAGGTTGTCGATACTACCGGCGCGGGGGACGCCTTCTGCGGCGCGTTCGCCGCGGCCTACGTCCGCAAAGATGATATTTATGACGCAAGCCGTTTCGCGGCGGCGGCCGGCGCCCTGGCGTGCGGCAAGTTCGGCGCCCAACCTTCTATGCCGCGGTTACGCGATGTTGAAAAACTTATCCAACGATCATGTTGAGCGAGAAGGCCGCGTGGGTCAAAGCCCCACCCTACAAAGAAACCACGTGGCCCACAGGCCCATCCACAATTAATGGCGAGGTGTTCACCCTGTTATGTATGTTCAGGCCAATCATAATATGCCCTATCTCACCGAGCGTCTGCCGGGCGTGGGCGGTAAAATAAAGGTTTTCTGGAACGATTTTTTTGTCGAAGAAATTCCTTTGTATGAACCGTGCGGCCGGGGTAACCATCTTTTTATTCATGTAGAAAAAAAAGGGCGGGCAACTCTGGATGCCACTGTCCAGATCGCCCGCGCCCTGCATATTTCACCTCAACAGGTCGGTTACGCCGGCCTCAAGGATACATGGGCCGTAACGCGCCAGTGGCTCTCACTCGAACATATCAACGCAGAACAAGTAGAACATTTAGACATACCCCGAATTAAAATCCTGCGGACCGCCCGGCACGAAAACAAGCTCCGCATCGGACATCTTGCGGGCAACCGCTTTACCATACGTATCCGAGAACCGGCAGTTCCGTTAGACCAGGCCGTGAGCCGGACGGAAGATATTGTCAATCAACTTACCATTAGCGGCGTTGGTAATTTCTTCGGGCCACAACGGTTCGGAAAGCGAAACGATACCCACAAACTTGGCGAGGCCATTGTCCGTGATGATCCGCAGGAGTTTATGGACCTGTTCCTCGGCAGACCCCAACAGAAAGATAAAACCGCAATTTATGAGGCCCGCTCCTGTTACGACCAGGGTGAATACAAGCGGGCCTATGAATCGTGGCCCTTCCATTTTCACGATCACCACCGGGCACTCCGAGCACTTATACGCGGCAAGACCAAACAGCAGGCATTATCCGCGGTCGATAAACACCACATACGCCTCTATATATCAGCCTTCCAGTCCGATTTATTCAACCGTGTTCTTGCCGCACGGATGCCCGACATCGACAAACTACTGTCTGGCGATATGGCCTATAAGCACGATAACGGAGCGTGCTTTCGTGTGGAAGATGCCCAACTCGAACAGCCGCGATGTACGAACTTCGAGATAAGCCCCACCGGTCCGCTTTTCGGTTATCTAATGGCCGAGGCAGAGGGTAAGACCGGGGAGATTGAAAAGGCTGTTCTATCTGATACCAATCTGGAGTTGGCGGACTTTCGGCTGAAAAACTCCAATAAAGTCAAAGGCGGCCGACGACCTCTGCGTTTTCAGCCACGCAACGTGAACATCGGCAGCGGAACAGATGAAAACGGACCCTATCTCGAACTGCGATTCGAACTCAATTCCGGCTGCTATGCCACGGTACTACTGAGGGAAATCACCAAATATGTATAAACGCCGCGACGAAAATATATTTACTCGTTTGCATCGGTTATTTTTAGCCCTGGCTCTGCTGGTAGTGGTGGCGATTGTCGGTACGCTGGGTTTCATTATTATGGAAAAACTGCCTCTGCTTGAGGCATTCTATCTGACCCTGGCCACTATAAGCACACTGGGTATGCGTGTAGGGCCGGCGGCGAGCACCGAACTGCATTACCCCGGTCAGATATTAGTTATGTTTTTGATTGTGGTCGGCATTGCCTCTGCTATGATTGCCCTGACCAGTATCGTAAGTATTGTTGTCGAAGGACACATGCGCAGTATATTAGGGAGACGCAAAGTGAGTATGAAAATCGCTTCCTTGAATAATCATATTATTGTCTGCGGCTACGGCCGGATGGGTCAATCGATCTGCGAGAGCCTGCGGCAACGCCGTGTGGAACTGGTTGTGATCGACCAGGACAGCGAAAATACCGCCCTTGCCGAGCAGAACGGTCTGCTATATATTCTCGGCGACGCCGCTAATGAGACTATTCTTCGGGATGCCGGCATCGAACGGGCACGAGGCCTGGTAGCTGTGCTGGACTCCGACGCCTCGAATGTTTTCGCGACTCTGGTGGCCCGCGACCTGAATCCGAAAATCTCTATTGCCGCCCGGGCCGAAAAAATCGAAAGTATCTCCCGGCTTATTCGAGCCGGCGCCAATAACGCTATCTGTCCACAGGTTATCGGCGCCACCCGCCTCGCTAATGTTCTGACCAGGCCCGGAGTTGTCGAGTTCATCGACTTTGCCGCCGAGGGACTTGAACTTGAAGCAGAGCAGTACCTTTTGGAAGACAGTAATAAACTGGTGGGACAAACTCTGCGACAGGCCAATCTGCCCCGTCAGATTGGCGTACTCGTTATCGCACTGAAACGAAAGGACGGACAGACAACCTTTAACCCTGACCCTGACACTATCCTGGAGGCAGGCGACAGTATGATTATTACCGGCCGAACCGGCTCCATGGCGAAACTCGAACAACTTTATTCATAGGTGGATGCTATTTGGGCAATTCCTGTTTGACGTTCAGCGGACCTTTTAGCTCAAGTTTGATCACGGTAACATGCTGATCCAGGGGCTTATCCGGGACATTTATGATTACCCCGGTTTTATGCTTCACGGCCTGGAGTAACTGTCTATTGGCTAACATAGAAGCCCTCAGTACCTGGCTTCGCAGTCCCGGAACCAACAGTTTGCCATTTTTGGGCCAATCAAACACATGCAGGTACAGCGTTACAGTTTTATCCCGAACCTTTTTCGTACAACGTCCCCACGTCAATTTGGAAAACGGACTTGCGGTCGTGGCGTAAATCGCTTCGCCGTTGACCTTCATCCACAGGCCGATTTCTTTCAGTCGTTCGATACTGGGCTGTGGGATTTCGCCTAACGACGTCGGGCCGACATTCAAAAGATAATTGCCGCCCTTACTGGCGATATCGACCAGGTTTTTAATCAGCTTTTCGGTGGATTTCCAGTTGTGGTCATAGCTTTTGTATCCCCAGGTGCCGTTTATGGTCATACACGTTTCCCAGTCGTAATCCAGGCCTGTTGCGGGAATACGCTGTTCCGGCGTGGTAAAGTCCCCCGGGTATTTTCCACCCAGCCGATTGTTGGTCAGGATGTCCGGCTGAAGCTTGACCAGCGGCTGAAGCATATCTGCGCGTTCTTTAGTCATATGCTTAAACGGGGTGTCCCACCAAAGCACAGCGAGATCACCATAGTTGGTAAGAATCTCTTTAACCTGCGGCACCGCGATGGTACGAAGGTACTCATCCATATCTCCGCCCTGGGCTGGGTCCCAATGACCCCCACTGGCGGCTCCTCCGGGATGACACCAGTCCTGCGACTGGGAGTAGTAGAAGCCCAGCTTGATCCCATGTTTTCGGCAGGCCCGGGCCAGGGGCTTGAGCAAATCCTTGCCGTAAGGCGTCGCATCAACGATGTCCCAATCGGTAACTTTCGAGTCAAACAACGCAAAACCATCGTGATGCTTGGCGGTAATGACGAGGTATTTCATTCCCGCTGTTTTTGCCAGGCGAACCCAGGCGTCCGGGTCATATTTAACCGGATTAAACTGTTTCGCGAACTTCTTATATTCCGCCACCGGTATCTTGCCGCGGTTCATAATCCATTCGCCAATCCCGCCAATCTGCTTATCCTTATACGTACCGGCAGGAACCGAATACACGCCCCAGTGAATAAACATCCCGAACCGTGCCTCCCGCCACCATTTCATCCGCGTATCTCGCTGCTGCTTTGTCTCATTGGCATACGGCCAGGAGGACTCTGCTTCCGCCGCTCGCACCCTCACCAGCCCTGGTATAAACAGAATAATCAGCAGGGAAACAATTGCGCACAGGCCATATCTTCCGAAAAATTGTTCACTCGTTACCATTGATAGTTCCTTCATGCAAACATGTTTTTAGACACTCTAACAACACTTGTAACGCGGGCGTCTCGCCCGCACTCGTTAGGGCGATTCGCCATAACGAATTATAGTTTTGTTAGAGCCTCTTAGTTGTTACAGAGTAGTGGTATCACTTGTCGAGATGTTTAATCTTGACGTTTCGGTACCACACCGGATTGCCATGATCCTGGAAGCCGATATGTCCGACACGCGGCATATCTTTAATCGCTGTATTGAATTTATTCCTGGTGCCGACATAGTCCGGATTTTTATGCGGTTCGGTCCAGTCGTCCACATTCATATCTATTATCTGTTCGCCGTTCAGAACAACATATATCTGCGGCCCCACTGCCTTGACAGTCATGTGATTCCACCTGTCCGCCATAGACGGTAATTCCTTTTTTGGTGAAAGGCAGTCGTAAATGGCGCCGCATTGACCGTGTTTTGTTCCGTCGCCGGTATCATGTATTTGTACTTCAATTGTCGTGTGAACCCACTTCTTCAGGTTACCGCAGCGGATGAGCACGCCACTGTTGGCGCCCTTGGAGACTTTGAATTCCAGATCAAGGATAAAATCACCGTATTTGTCCTTTGTCCAGATATTGCCCCCGCCTACGCGTGTTAATACATTATCATTTAATTGCCAACTGCCCGGTTTTAATTTGCAGTTTGACAGATCGTTCGCCAACAGATTCCGCCAGCCGCTCGGATTCAGTTCGGCTCCCATTTTGTTAAAGAATATCGCGCATTGACGTATCTCCGGCTCTGAGTTGAGCCAATTGTGTTCGTACTCAGCGGAAACCGCACCACGCCACTTAATTTTGTTCAGATATTCCATAATCTCGCGTATATTGCCCTTACCCGTACCCCAGGGCACATCGTGAGCCTTGCGAACACCAAACTTGTTCAGGTCCTTCATGTGAAAATAGATGACTCGCCCTTCGAGTTTCTTCAGGGCCTCCAGCGGATCAATCCCCGAACGCATCCAGTGGCCCGTATCCGCGCACGCCCCGATCCACTTGCTCCGTCCCTCGCATACTTTTAATACCATATCCGGGTTCCAGTAACGGCTCGGCTTGGGATGATTGTGTATAGCTACGGCGATCTTGTATTCCTTACACAGCCGCTCAATCAGATCGAACGCATCCTCCTTCGGCTCCGAACC
>DAOWIP010000358.1 GCA_030640865.1 Sedimentisphaerales bacterium
ACCAAGGTGCACGGCCTCGCGATGCTGGAAGACGGTAAAATTACTATAGAGTTGGCCCGTCAGGCGCTTGGCGAAGAACCCACACCGGCTCACCGGCAAATCACTATCTCCCAGATCATCGAGTCGGTAACCGACCATTTTAACGTTCGCCTCAGCGATTTGCAGGGCAAACGACGCAGTCGCAGCATCGCTTTTCCCCGTCAGATATGTATGTACCTGGCCCGTGACCTGACCGGGCACAGTCTCGAGGAAATCGGCGGTCATTTCGGCGGCCGCGATCATACCACCGTTTTGCATGCCTACCGAAACATCGATCGCCTCTGCGATAACGACGAAAATATACGATTTATGGTCAATTCCCTTATGACCGGCCTGACCCAGAAATAAAAAACCGCCTGTCGTAACTCGTTTAGTACTATCGATTTGAAAGCCGGGCAACACAATCAAATCATACCCGATTGGTGTATTTTCCATTGCTGTTTTTCTATATAATTGGTATAATACACGATTGGAGGAATTAGTAAGGAGTTAAGAGTATCTGTACAACTTCCCGCAAATGACTGCCGGCGGTGCCATTATGAAAACCCATTCACCAATTCGAATATATTTGCCTTTTTTAGTGGTTTTTGCGTGCCTGATCTCTGCCGCTCAGGCCGACCGAGCCGGCTGGCAAAGCCGTCAGGTCGATTGGCGGATGTCCGGCGGCACTCGTATCAAAGCCGTCAATTATCCCAGCGAAAAACCCCTGCCGTTACTTGACAAACATAAATACCGCCAACCAATCATTCTCCAAAAAAAGGTACCCTTAATTGAGTCTGGTTCCCGACCGATACTGTTTGATCAGGAGCAAATGAGCATCGCTGCTGTCCCTGTTGACGCCTCTGACTCAACTGCCGAATCAGCTTATGTTTCTGTCTTTGTAATTGATTCACCTCCTATAGATGGATTTGTTCCCTGGATCGTTGTCGCTGTTACTGACAGCCGCTCTCCCGAATTGGAAGTCAATGCCATTCCCAGAACCTCTGTAACAGGCAATTTTCTGGCCTCCAGTCCTCCTTATGAAGATTATGCGGTCGGCATCTTCGACACCGGCGCCGGAGCACATGTTATGGGCTATGACGACGCTGCCCAGACAGGCTTGGATAGTGCCTATTTGACTTCGAACACTGTCGAGATTACCGGTGCAACCGGTTCCGTCGATGCCTGGGTAAGCAAGCCGCTGGGCATCTTTATTGACGGACTCGGCGCCTGTGAACCAAATGGCGAACTCAACAATACAGACGATATGATCGGTGAGACCAATGTCTCTATAGCTGTCGGACAAAGCGGCTCGGATTTACCTACTGCCATCGGCTCTCCCCTTTCCGTATATTTTGCCGCGAACTTCCAAAATGATCGGCAAACCACGATCCCGCACAACGGCGATTTTTTTACTGCCCCGGACATTACTTTTTACGATCTTTCCGATCCCTGTATTCCGAGTTATCCCAATATTATTCCTCTGGAATTGCGTCCTCTCGGCGGGGCCACGGTATCCTATTTTTATAACATTCTGGACTATCCGGATTATAACCCTTACACACCTTCTGTAATCATCGGCAATCAGTCCCAGAGCCTTTTCTTTGTGCATAGTGTCGATCTCACCGATGACGACTACAGCGCCATCGACAAAGACCGTTTTATGTTTGATACCGGCGCGCAGATCACCGTGATTGGTTCGAGGGTTGCGGCCCGACTGGCTCTCAACCCGGACAACCCGGAATTTGAAGTTGAGATACAGGGTGTTACTGGTGAAATAATCATAGCGCCTGGTTTTTATCTGGACACTCTGGACATTCCCGCTTTGGGTGAATGGCTTTCTTTTACCGACATCCCCGTGGTACTGCTCGATATAGCCTCGCCGGAGGGGGGAACATTGGACGGCATTATCGGAATGAACCTCTTTGTAGGCCTGAACTTCGTATTACGCGGCGGCGGCATGGCTGGATATGATGACCCTTCCATCGAATTTGGATTTATTCGTAATCCTGCCGACATTGCCCCGGATGGTGGAGACGGCAAGGTTGATCTTCTCGATTTAGACGTCTTTGTCGAGGCATGGCTGTCAAATTCGTCTTCTTTCAACTGGGATCCGAAATGCGATATTGCCCCGTTGCCGACCCCGGACGGTATGGTCAACCTGCTTGATTTCTCACTATTGTCCGAATACTGGCTGACAGGAATCACTCCGTAATACATATTAGCGTATTACTTTTCATCAAGCATAGGTTTAAGTTGCAGAAGTAATTTTCCAAGTGCCTGGCCACGGTGGGATATGGTGTTTTTTTCTTTGTCGGCAAGTTCCGCCACGGTTTTGCCCTTGTCCGGCAGATAAAAAATCGGATCGTAGCCGAACCCATTATTTCCTCGCGGCTCCGTGGCAATAATTCCTTCCAGAAATCCCCCAACTTCGACAAGTACCTCTTGAGAACTGCCGCACATACAAAGACAACAGCAGAACCGGGCCGTGCGTTTTTCGTCTGGTATCCCGTTCAGCAATTCCAGTAATTTTTTATTATTGGCTTTATCACGTTCAGGCCCATCCACACCGGCAAACCGGGCCGAATACACACCCGGCGCCTGATCGAGGGCATCGACCTGCAGGCCGGAATCGTCCGCCAACACACATCGCCGGAGCAAATTACTGTAATACAGGGCTTTTTGACGTGCGTTCTGGGCGAACGTGCTCCCGGTCTCTTCCGCCTCCTCAAGTGGGCCGAACTCCTCCAGGCCGCGTACTCTCACCGCCCAGCCGTCAAGCATCTTTTCAAGCTCATTCAGCTTACCTCGATTCGTCGTGGCCAATACTATTTCTTCAATCACTTCCATATTTTCACTTGTATCGCCGGCGTCTAATAAGGCAGTTCCCGCTTAAGCATTTCCACTTCAATGAACTTTGACGGCACGATATTTTTTACTTCCCTGCCCTTTTCGTCACGCTTAATAACATATACCTTATTGCCTTGTTCATAATGGACAGGGTATTTTTTCTGTAAAAGTTTGGCTTGAGGAGACAGACTTATTTTTATTTGTCCGTCTTTGCGTACGGGACGGAAATGCTCCCTGGACAGGCAGCCGACATATATCCGAGAGTGCATATTACCATGCACGAAATAGGCGATCTCGTCCGACTGACGCAATGATTGGACGGCTTTAACAGCATCTGTCTTACGACCGTAATAATTGTTTTTCGAATCGTCATGATAAGTCGCTATTTCCAGTGAAAATTCACAATTATTGTTCAGTAGGTTCCATTCTTCCGGCGCCGACGGGTTCGGTTCAGGGATTTCCTTGATAAACGGAAACTGCCAGGGACCGGCCTGTAATTTTGCGTATATTTTTTTGACCTGAATAAGTTTCTTTCCTGCTTCGTTTTGGCTTCGGAAATGGCCATAGTTCACAGCCAGTCCCAATTGCCCTTTTAAAAGCCATATATCGTCAGTGCCAAGCAGATGCCTTGCCCGCCGGAGTAGCCCCTGAGCAAGCTGAAGCTTGTCCGGCTGATTATACTGGGCCAGCAGGATAGTCAATTTGCCTTTTCCGACTCTGGTTCCGATTCCAGTTCCAGACGTGCTGCTGGAAGAGGCTCCCCACGACGAAATATTGCCGAAATCAGGCGGTGTGTCTTTCCGAATATTCCTACTCGTCCCGGCACAGCCGACACAAGCACTCATAAAAACACAGCCAAGTAACGAGACAATTAAAGTCATCCAGTTTTTGTAAGCGTTCACGCAATTTTCCCTTACCAGACCCCAGAGGGGGCATAACAATAATAGACGCTGGTGTAGGCCGCAGGCCGAAACCCGTGGTAAAGTCCACAAAAGATTTACAACCCTGTAGATGGCATAAATAAAGGCGGTCTCCTAGCGGGTCGAGTATAATCGCCCGAATAGAGCCAATGGTTGGCTTTAATATTTTACGACGCAGAAGCGCCGAAAGGAGACCACCATGTATACAGAGAATGATATCATATTGGCTGTAGATTACCACG
>DAOWIP010000160.1 GCA_030640865.1 Sedimentisphaerales bacterium
ATTTTGTATTTACTTTAACATTTCTTCCACAGGCTTCTGTTACCTCGTCGGAGAATATATATCTAAGCAAATCTATCCAGTGTACTCCAAGATTATACATTGGCCCGCCGCCGGATTTGGCCTTTTGAAGCATCCAGCCGGCGTTTCCCCGGACATATCTATCTACTCCGCCCGCCGCTATTCTGCCTTCCACGCCGACAATACGCCCGAGGACACCTTTTTCGATCAACTTTTTAATCTCAACGACAACCGGGTGCATTCGCCAGCAGTAGCCCGTGGTAAGTTTGACTTTGTTTGCCTTTGCGGCCTTGACGATACGGGCCGCGGACCTTGAGCTTTCGGCAATCGGTTTTTCAACCATAAGATGAATGCCTTTTTTAGCACATGCGACGCCGGCGTTTGCGCAATCCACGTGAGGTAAAAATATCGCCGCTATATCAAGTTCTTCAGTCCTGAGCATATTTGAAATCGTTGTATAACCGTTAGTGCCATAATCATCACAAAATGCTTTAACTAATTTACTGTTCGATTCACAAACGGAAACAACTTTGGTATGCCTGCAATTCTCAAACAGCGGCATATAAAGCCTTGGATGAAGATGTCCCAGTCCGACTATACCAACATTCAATTTACCACTTCCTTTAGCCATAAACTGCTCCTGATTCGGGGGTTCTTACCAGCCCCCGATGTAAAATCGGGGGGTTCATAAGTAGGGTGGGCCTATGGCCCACGCGGTTTTCTATTCAGCCGTGTGCAATAAATATCATTAATTTCGTATCAAGAATAGCCCTGAAAGGGTAAAATAAATCACCCAGGGCAACGCTTTGGGTATTAATATAGTGCTTACGATTGAATTTTCCCGTCAGTACGCGGGTAAAGAACCTTACGACAATATGTTATGGTTTCGCCCGCGGAAATTTCTATACGCGTTGCGTATAATAAAATAACTTATGAGAACAGTAAACACCTTTATAAAAATTATTGTGATTATAATGCTTGGCGGTTGCCGGAACCGCGTAGAAACCGGTTTAGACCGGATCAGCACCTGTCAACATCTGTTCAGGGGCAAACGAATCGGCATCATCACTAATCATACAGCATATAATCGTCGAAATCAATTTATTGTGGACATATTACGAAATATACCAGATGTAACAATAGTAGCCCTTTTCAGCCCGGAGCATGGTTTTTTCGGTAGGGAGCAGGCCGCGGTACGGGTTCCCCATCAAACGGATCCGACATACAATCTTCCGGTTCACAGTCTTTACGGTGCGACACGCAAACCCAACCGTAACATGCTCAAAGGCATTGACTTGCTGGTATTTGACATTCAGGACATCGGGGTCCGCTTTTATACTTATATTTATACGATGGCTCTGGCGATGGAGGCAGCCGCCGAAGAGCGAATACAATTCATTGTGCTGGACCGTCCCAATCCACTCGGCGGTTTGCGTGTCGGGGGTAATGTTCTCGACAGACGATGGGCCAGTTTTGTGGGGATGTATCCTGTTGCGGTACGGCACGGCATGACGGTGGGCGAACTGGCAACAATGTTTAATGAAGAAGGCTGGCTGGCCAACGGCGTCAGGGCCGATCTGAAGGTAATCACAATGAAAGGCTGGCAACGCCAACAGTGGTACGATCAGACAAAACTTACTTTTATCAAGCCTTCGCCGAATATACCCAACCTGGAAACAGCCATCCTTTATCCCGGCTTATGTCTGCTGGAAGGAACAAACCTTTCTGAGGGACGGGGAACGGATTTGCCTTTTCGGCAATTCGGTGCCCCCTGGATAGACGCGAAACAACTGACGGCCCGCCTCAACGAATTGCGATTACCCGGTCTGCGATTTGAGCCTGTAACTTTCGTCCCCGTAAGTTCCAAATACAAGAATCAGAAATGTCGGGGTGTAAAGGTACTTCTTACACAAAGAAATCGGCTGGAGGCATTCTGGAGTGGTGTACGGATAATCAACGAAATTTACCGGATGTATCCACGGCAACTGGAATGGAAGACCGATCATTTTGATCATTTATGCGGCACTTCCACAGTGCGAAAGGCCATAATACATCAGTCGAGTCTCGAATCGCTTCGCACCATTTGGCAAACTGAACTGGAATCATTCCGACGGATACGAAAAAAATACCTGCTCTATCCATTATTTATGGATAACATTGGCGATGCGGACGAGTAAATAGCGGGCACGGCCCGCCCTACGCTTCGCCCGGGCTATGCTTGCTACCTTTTTCTTATGTTTTTCGTCGCGCCCACTTAAGCAAACCCAAAAATCCACTGCCTAAAAGCCATAAAGCCGGAGGACTCGGTACAACCGCAGTGTCTATTTTCCATCCCCAATTATATGACGGATCTGCTCCTGCCCCCAAATCAACCTTCGAATACTGCACCGAGAATCCATACCCGTCAGGAGTACACAAAGGAAGCAAATGATTAAATGAGTATATGCCGTTTGCAGTGATGGGGTGAATTTCACCATTTGGAATACCTTGATAAGGTGGTGAGAAAAAAACATCTGCGCTGGTTCGTGTATCTCCTTCAAACCCATATAAGTTGCTGATAGTCAACTCAATCCCCACAATCTTAAGCGAAGCGGGAAGAATTACACTGAACGTGTCACCCTGACCAATTCCAGTTTCCGACAAAGAATGTGTCCCAAAGACTCTATTTTGACCCAACTCAAGATTCCCAATTGCGGTGGGGATAGTCTGGTCTCCATTCAAATCAGGATTCAACGACTCATCAAAAATCAATGCGGCATTCACCGCATTAGAAAACAGCATCAAGAAACCGATTATCACTAACAGAAATTTCTTGATAAACGACAATTTCTCATACATTGACAGTTTTGATACTCTCATGTTTTGCCACCTTCGTTCTCTCACTCTTTTTCGAGGATATGCCGTCGTCAGCATCTGCTTCATCTGAAATCTCCTAATACGGCTAATCCGATAAATATAATCGTTCAGGCCCTTTGGGCCTGATTTTCCAGTTCGGCCGGTCAACACAACGATCCACGAAACAACAACTTAGAATTAATATAACAAATTACAGCACCGCTGTCAAGGATTTTTTAAGCGACGGGTGGCAGCATGGCAGCGTCTGTCCGAAGGACAGGCGATGGCAACTTTCTATTATTCGTCATCGGTTATCTACCTTAAAGTTATCAATCATTAAATCTTAAATCCTTAAATTTCCCATTCCGAGTGAGGTCCCGCTATGTGCTAATGTGCCACGACCATCTTGGCCGTGCTTATGCACAATAAGTTGTTGTTTTTCTTATCTATTACAAGTATAAATATTGTACTGTGAGATAATGTATTATGAGAATCATCGCCGGTACAAAAGCTCGAATGACTATATTGCCTCCGCGTGATCGCACCACACGGCCCATTACCGATCGCGTCAAGGAATCGCTCTTTGCGATTCTTGGCCCGTATATTGACGATGCGGTAGTGGCGGACCTGTTTTGCGGAACCGGTTCGCTCGGTTTGGAAACTCTTAGTCGCGGCGCTCGTTATGCCGTTATGGTCGATACCGACCGTGACGCACTGATGCGGCTTCGGAAAAACATCGAAAAACTCCGGTTTCAGAATAGTGCTTCGGTTATCAGGGCCGATGTTTTCCAAACCGGCATACCATTGAAAATCAGGTATAACAGTCCTTTACCGCAGGATGAACCTGAATTGTGTGATTTGGTTTTTGTTGATCCGCCTTACCGTCTTTCGCGAGACGTCTCCCTAGAATCGCAACTGGGCCGACTGCTGATAAAAATAAGTGGCCAGATTGCCGATGAGGCTACCATTATATTGCGGCATGAACGGCGGACGGAACCACTGCTGTGTTACGCGGATTTGCACCAGGTTGACCAGCGGGTTTATGGCCGAATGACCCTTACTTTTTTCGAGAAAAAATCTTGACCGTAAAAAAAACGCGACAAGTAAAGAAAAAAAAACTTTCTCCAATGCAGGCGGTATTGAAAGTAGTACGAACCCTTCGGGCTTCCCATTACGAGGTACTTTTGGCCGGCGGCTGTGTGCGCGACAAGCTGCTGGGCAAGACGCCAAAGGATTACGATGTTGCCACAAACGCCGTCCCGGAAGAGGTGAGCCGTTTGTTTCGCCGAACTATAACTGTCGGCGCACGGTTCGGTGTGGTAGTTGTTCTGACAGGCGGCCGGCAAATTGAAGTTGCCACCTTCCGTAGCGATACCTCATATAAAGACGGCCGTCGTCCGGAAAAAATCGTCTTCACAGACGCCCAGCACGATGCCGAACGTCGGGATTTTACCATCAACGGTATGTTCTACGACCCTATAAAAAAGCAGGTGATTGACTATGTAGGCGGCTAAGCTGACCTTGAGAGGGGTATTGTTCGCACAATAGGCCG
>DAOWIP010000385.1 GCA_030640865.1 Sedimentisphaerales bacterium
GTCAGCCGATTTTATTTGCGGCTTACAGTAGTAGATCAGCCCGGTGTGTTTGCGCAGATCGCGAATGTCCTCGGCGAAAGGAAAATCAGCATCTCGGCCTGTCTGCAGCATGAAAGCAAAAGCGCAGATCGTGTGCCGGTGGTTATTATGACTCACCTGGCCCGCCAGGGCGATATGAACAAGGCCCTGGAAGATATGAATAAACTGGACATAGTGAAAGAAGAAACAGTATGTATTCATGTCGTAACACCGCCAAAAGACGGATAAGATAAAATATGAAATACGCAATTGTGTTAATGGATGGAGCGGCGGATGAGCCGTTGGTGGAACTGGACGGTAAGACAGTTCTTGAAAAGGCGCATATTCCCCATACTGACTGGATAAGCAGCCACGGTCAACAGGGCCTGGTACGTACTGTGCCGAGTGGTTTCTCTCCGGGCAGCGACGTAGCGATGATGAGCGTATTAGGCTATGATCCGAAAGTTGATTACACCGGCAGGGCGCCTCTCGAAGCAGCGGCCCAAAATATACAAACCGGGCCGAATGACTGGGTGTTCCGGTGCAATCTGGTAACAGTGGCCGATGGGATAATGGAGGATTATTCGGCCGGCCATATAGAAACCGTCCAGGCGGCCCAGTTGATCGAAGAAATCAATGAGCAGCTTGGCAACGAAAAGATTACCTTTTATCCCGGTGTCAGTTATCGGCATTTGATGGTGTACATAGGCGATGCGTTCGAGGGCAAACTGTCCGCGCCACACGATATTACAGATCAACCGATCACAAAATATCTCCCGCGAGGCAAACACGGCAAAGAATTGTGCCGACTGATGGAACAGGCAGCGGAAATTCTCGCCGGGCATGACGTCAACAAGGTCCGAAGCGACCTGGGTGAGAACCCGGCGACGAATATCTGGCTCTGGGGCCAGGGCAAACGGCCTCAACTGGATGGTTTCCGTCAGCGGTTCGGCGTTTCCGGTTGTGTGATCACGGCCGTCGATCTGGTGCGGGGATTAGGCAAGCTGCTGGGAATGAAAATTATAGAAGTGGAAGGCGCGACCGGCTATCTCGATACTAATTTCGCCGGTAAAGGCCAGGCCGCTATCGACGCCCTTAAAGAAAAAGACCTGGTTTTTGCCCATGTGGAAGCCCCTGATGAAGCAGGGCATGGAGCGATGATCGACGAAAAAATCAAAGCCATCGAACAGATCGATCAGTATGTTGTCGGGCCACTCTTAAAATGGCTTCAGACAAGCGGAAACGATTGGCGGATAATGGTGCTACCAGACCATCCCACACCGATCCGCCTACGCACACACTCAGCCGATCCGGTACCGTTCGCCCTGGCTGGGGACGGAATCAACAGTAACCGACAGCAACCCTTCAGTGAAGCAAACGGCCGAAAAAGCGGCCTGTTTATCGAAAAAGGATATCAATTAATGGAATATTTTCTTAAGGCAAATGGTAAGTAAGAGTGGTGAGTGGTGAGAAAAAAAGAAGAAGAAAAGAGAATACAGAAATTTAACCACGGATTTCACTGATTGCACTGGATTAAGAAAAGAAAAGGTTTCGCTTTGCGAAATTGTTAATTGCAGGCGAGACGCCTGCGGTACAAATAATTGCGGCCGGGACGGCTGCGGTACAATTAAGTTTTTTGGAAAAGATGTCTATGGACCTTATAGTAATGAAATTCGGCGGGACCAGTGTGGCCGACGCCGAGCGGATTCATCTGGCGGCACGGCGGGCCATAAAGGCTAAACAAAACGGCAGCAAAGTCGTCATGGTAGTATCAGCTATGGGTAAAAGTACCGACAAGCTGATCAGTCTGGCAAAAGAGATATGTCCCGATCCGCCGCGGCGTGAACTGGATATGCTGATGACTACGGGCGAACAGGTGAGTATGTCACTGATGGCGATGGCGATACACGCGGCCGGCCATGAGGCAATAAGCCTGACGGGCGGACAAATCGGACTGATTACAGACTCAGTCCATACCAAGGCCCGGATACA
>DAOWIP010000099.1 GCA_030640865.1 Sedimentisphaerales bacterium
AAGGATGACTTGAATAAATCCGCTCTGGCGCTATCAGGAGGCCAACAGCAACGATTATGTATCGCCCGCGCATTGGCTACCAAGCCAAAGATTCTTTTGATGGACGAACCATGTTCGGCGCTCGACCCGTTGGCTACCACTCGAATAGAAGACCTTATCGGCGAATTGTGTAAAGACTATACAATCGTTATCGTTACGCATAATATGCAGCAGGCGGCTCGTGTATCTGATTTGACTGTGTTTTTTTATGAGGGCCGGTTGATAGAGTCGGGACAGACAAAACAGATATTTACAAAACCAAAAGAGAAAAGAACGGAAGATTATATTACAGGGAGATTTGGCTGATATGTCGGCGCACTTGAAAAAAGAAGTAGATAACTTAAAAAAAGAGTTGCTTACTCTATGTGGAATGGTAGAGGAAAGTCTTTGGCAGTCAGTCAGGTCGATTGAAAACAGGGACGTCATACTTGCCGAACAGGTTATAGCCTCTGACGTCGAAACAGACCAGATGGAAGTCAAGGTGGAAGAAGACTGCCTTAAGATTCTGGCTTTACATCAGCCTGTCGCGATAGACCTGCGTTTTATTATCACCGCGTTAAAGATAAATAATGACCTTGAGCGGATCGGTGATTTATCGGTTAATATCGCTGAACGAAGTCAATTTCTATCTACGCGTAATTCCGTCGGCATACTCCTGGATTTCGGACCAATGGCGGAAAAAACACAGGCTATGCTCAAAAAAAGCCTCGACGCTCTGGTGAATATGGACTGCGAACTTGCCTATCAGGTCTGCGAGGCTGATGATGAAGTTGATGCGATCAACCGCCAAATGTATGATCAGGTAAAACAGCAGATAAAGCAAAACCCGGAGAACATAGAAAGTCTCATCCACCTGTTATCAGTGTCCAGACATCTTGAAAGAATAGCGGACCACGCGACGAACATCGCAGAAGATGTTATATATATGGCCAAAGGCGAGATAATCAGGCACAAAAACGAAGACTATCGGTCGTAATCGTTGATAAATGAAACAAAAGTGGACATTGTATTTTTTTGAGGTAGCCAATGGTATGCTGTATATGTCGTTCTTGCTAACCTGTGAAAGCATGCTTCTCTGTGCCCTCGGTGGCTATAAAATAAGTTGTGAGTGGTATATTACCCCGGTGCAGATTTATATTGAACTGTTGCGAATATTGTTGCAGATTGAATGGCTCGGATTATTTGCTTGACAGATTGTCCCAATTTCAGATATATTAGAATGCGTATTAGTTATGGCTCCTCACAAGAATGTACATCAGCTACAAAAGGGATTGCGGGCTGTGGTGATTTCAGACCATTTAAAATTATGGGATAATCCCAGTATAGACAATCCTCGTATGATAATGGGACTGTCGGGCTGGATGGACGGTGGTAATGTGTCCACCGGCGCAATGGAGTTTCTGGTGGAAGAATTTGACGCCCGTCTTTTGGCTGAAATCCTTCCGGATGATTTTTATATCTATAATTTTCCCGGTCCAATGGAACTCTCCGCTCTGTTCCGCCCCAATGTCAATATAGAGGACGGTCTGATTACAGATTATCATCAGCCCTCTAATATGTTCTATTACGATTGCGCCAATCGCCTTATCCTTTTTGAGGGCAAGGAACCTAATCTCAAATGGAATCTCTTTTGCGATTGTATATTTAACCTTGCCGAGCAATTCGCAGTCCGAGAGATTTATTTTATCGGCAGCTTCGCCGGCCTCGTTCCGCACACTCGCGAACCCCATATCACGTGTACAGTCTCCGACAAACACCTTAAGAAAAAAATCGCCCCCTTTCAAATCCGATTTTCCTCATACAATGGGCCTTGCAGTATCTTCAATCATCTTGCTAAAGCCGCGTCGGCCCGCGGGTTCGATGTCTTCAGCCTCGTTGCCGAAATACCAGCCTACGTCCAGGGCCGTAACCCCCGCTGCCAAGAAGCTATTCTTAAACGACTTGCCGCCCTGTTGAAACTCGATATAAATCTCGAAACCCTCCGACGCATTGGTGATGAACTCGAAAAAAAGATCGATAAAATCGTCCGTCAACGCACTGAACTCGCCGAACATATCAAAAAGCTCGAGACCAACTACGACGAAGATGTCTTCGATACCGATATGGGCGACCTTAAAAACTGGCTCCAAAAACAGGGTATCCGCCTTGACTGAGCCACAATTTAGAGTAGAGAGTAGAGAGTA
>DAOWIP010000494.1 GCA_030640865.1 Sedimentisphaerales bacterium
GACCGACTTCAATTTCTTCCAGCAGTGTGTTTTTAGCCGCGGCTCTGCTTTGCTCCAGCATTTTCCGCCGTGAGACTACTATATTGCGTCGTTCTTCGTCGATTTTAAGGATAACGGCTTCGACTTCTCTGCCGATAAATTCGGAAATATCGCCTGGCCGGCGGATATCAACCTGCGAGGCGGGCAAAAACACTGGTACGCCCATATCCACCAGAAGGCCGCCTTTGATACGGCGGATTACACGGCCTTTGATTGTATCGCCTTCTTTATTGGTTTCGATTATACGTTCCCAGCCGCGGATACGGTCGGCCTTGCGTTTGCTTAGTTGTACGAGGCCGCTATCTGATTCTACTGCCTCGAGGAGTAATTCCACTTTGTCACCGATTTGAATCTCGCTGGGATCGTCAAACTCGCTGCTGCTGATGGCCCCTTCGCTTTTAAGTCCCACTTCGATAATAACGTCATCGCCGATGTGGTTAACTATCGTACCGGTCAGGATAGTGCCTGGTTTGAGCTTGCTGACCGTTTTATCGATCATTTCCAGCATTTGATCCTGCCCGGTTGTGCTCAGTGCATCATCTACTTGTGCTTCAATTTCCGCCTCGTTAATCTCAAATTCGTTAAAAATACTCTTGTCAACCATAGAAAACTCGCTTTATCCTTAAGATATGTCTTATTTATGGGGCTACAAGGCCATCTTCCGGATCGCCGCCAAAAACCCGGGACTCATACTATCTATTTATCTAACAGGAGCTTACAGCACTAAAACCAACTGCCGTTCTCTCTGCAATTGGATCATTAGACTCTAAATGACGGCATTTGTCAATGATTTTATTCGCATAAATAAATCGCTGACGCAGATAAATGGCTCTTACTCTTCAGAGGACGCTTTGTTCAACGCCTGCGGCTCTGCCACTTTACGGTACCCCAATGCCTTGGCAATTTCCAATATTTCGGTATAGCTGGGAAACGGACGTTTATTGGCCCGTTTATATTCGTCGATGGCCATAATAAAGGCAAACTGTTCATCGTCCATCTCTCCTTCTTCTGCTGCTCGCCGTTCATCGCTGCGTCGCCGCCCCGGCCCTCGCCGTCGATCCCACCCGTCTCGCCGATCTGTTTCGTCCACACTCGGCTGATCCGTCTGACGGCGTCCATAATTACGCCGTTCCTGCCCGCCGTACGATTGTTCCTGGTCTTCCGGTCCGCACTCTGCTGCCGGGGGGAACTGTTCCTGCCGGTCTTCATTTTGTACCATTATAGCACCTCCTATGTTGAAATTTATCTCAATTGTTCATCTTTTCCACAATTTTTTATTATCGTCCCAAAGGTTGTGGTTAAGATAGACAAAACAGTATTAAGAAGCAAGTAAAGTTATCAGTCGCCAACTAACAATTATCAAGCCGAGAAAAAATACTCTTTTTCGGGGTGGAGAATTCTGTTGCTTTCACCTGCTGAACAGCCTTTTTTGTGAAAATTGAAAAAGTCAAATTCGGAGCACCGAAAAAGGAAGATTTTTTCTGTAAATACTGATACTGACAGTACGTCAAATACACTTTTCCCACAATATTTGGGACGATACCAATTTTTTATAGCTTGTTCACGCTGTTACTTGGCAGGATTTTACTCTAAAGCAGTCTATAAGTACAAAATTTGTTATTTTTTTTCAATTTTTTTGTTGCAATTGTCGGCCGTGACCCATAAAAGATAGACAAGTTTAGGGCTTTATGGCTTTATGAGTAGCAATTGTCAGGTTGCCTCGGCCGCGTAAAGCGTGTGTAAAAATTGTAATGTAACACCTTTTTTCCATGGAGGACCAAAACACAATGGCAAAGAAAAAGGCAAAAAAGAAGACTAAGAAAGCTGCCGGCAAATCCAGTAAAAAGGACGTACTGGTGGTAGCCAGTAAGATCAAGGCCTATGTCAAGTCGAAGGGCTTTATGTGCAGTGCCGACGCCATTCTGACGATGTCGGATTGCGTGTATGACTGCCTGGACAAGGCCATGACCAGGACCGAGGCCAACCGTCGTAGTACGGTCAAGCCTCAGGACATCTAAGGTTAAAGTACCCTGCCGTCCGCGAAAGGGCAGTGTACACCCGAACCAACAGCCGTGCCTTCCATCGCGAGGGCTCGGCTGTTTTTATTCATAAAGCCATTGACTGTATTTATTTTTTGAATGGAGGTATATCTACAGGCATCTCTGGACATTTGTAAAAGACAAGAATGTTGAGCCAACCAATAACTTTGCCGAACAACTCGTTCGTCAGGGAGTGCTCTGGCGGAAAAGCAGTTTTGACACCCAGAGCGAACGTGGGGCACGTTATGTGGAAAGAATCCTCACAGTGTGTGCTACCTGCCGTTTGCAGGGTCGCAGTATTATTGAATATTTGCGTCAAGCTTGCCATTGCCGTCTAAATGGAATTTCGGCCCCTAATTTAATTGTGAATACATAAAACCGGCTGAACGCTTACAATGAATGAATAGAATTGCCACTCTGATAAATCACGACAAGCTCTCTGTGATAATAAGGTGTTGTGCCCGATTTGTTGTTTCGCCATTTCAGGGCTTTAATATTTCTCCCTCACTTCTATATCAAACAATTGTTTCCCGACAATAACGTAATCGGTGTCGATTTTGCTTGAAAGCAGCGGGCGGAATTGTGTTGTGGCGGTTTTGCGTGATTTATCGTTCAGCAGCATACTCCTGCTGCCCGGCAGATAAGGCAACTCATCCTGTTCAATCGCCAATCCTTTTTGCGGCAGAAGCATAGTCATATAAAGTCCGTTTCGGCCCAGAGACAGCCTCTCCTGCAGAATCCGCTGAATATCATCTGTGTCATAAGCGACATACCGATGCGGCTGGGCATCCTGCAGGACACGGCGATAATTCAGGTCTGATCCAATGTTGATTTTGTACTTGCCCGGTGGTAAATCACTCGGCAGCAGCAAACAAACCTGTACCCCGAATGTCGGACGACGCAGCGGCTGTAATACCAGCGTGGCAATGACCGTTTGGCCGGGTTGAAAGATTCGCTGGTTCAATTGTGCCGACTTGATCCGGGCTACGCAGGCTTCGTCCGATATGGCAGCTTTCATTTCCATTCCGGTTAGTTTGACCTCTTTCCATGGATTATTAAGTATCAATCCCAGCGGCCCCAGTAAATCGTCGATAATGTCAAACACGTCGGATTGCGAACTGATATTCGAAAAAGAAAGCGACGGTATTCCTTCAAACCGCATTTCTATTCGATACCTGATCGTGTGGTCCCACGGCAGGCCGCCCCTATAAAGAATGGCGTTAATGCCCGCCACCGTAGCCAAAAAAGGGTCACTACGCTGGTTCTGGGCAATCTTTACCTCGAAGTTTTCACGGCGGTCCAAATAGGGCCATTCAACTTCAATGGCAGCGGGCACCATCGGAGGCTTTTTGCCCACCCGGCCATATACCGCCGCGGCTTCGTCCGCCTGAATCACGCCTACCACCTCGACCATTTGTCCTAACTTGAATGACATTGTCTTGAGATTCACAAAAGTATGAACATAACCAGTCCCCATCGGCCATGACGTCGCTCCATTAGCGTTCCACGAATGGCCAAAACCGTACACCCGATCACCCACAACCTCAGTTACCGTTCCCAATATCGCAAAATTAAAGTCACCCACTATTTGCGGGATCGTTAAGGTGCCGCCCGGCTCAAGCTCGATTTTACCGGCCCACTTCTCTGCAATGTCCGCAGAAGTCGTTCCCATATTCGCACTAAGCGACGGCATCCATTTTCGCAGGCGATTGGCTGTCTGTTCGTTGATCCCACTGGCCGTCAATGCCAAAGGCAGAGCTGTCAGGCCAGTCGGAACTTCTCCCTCCTTGACGTGCTCCCTTATCGGCGTCCATTCTCGAACCAACTTTTGTGTCTGGTCAGGCTCCAACAACACGTCTCTCATTAACCCGCGATAAAGC
>DAOWIP010000510.1 GCA_030640865.1 Sedimentisphaerales bacterium
AAAATCCATAATAGCATTGGCCACATCCGAGACCTCGGCCCGGGTCGGGACCGGCGCCTCGATCATAGACTGAAGCATCTGAGTAGCAACGATAACGGGTTTGCCGAGTCGGCGACACAGTTTTGTAATCCGTTTCTGTATCAGCGGTACCTGGGCCAGGTCCATCTCCACACCGAGGTCTCCGCGGGCTACCAGCACAGCGTTACTTGCATAAACAATATCTTTCAGATTCTCTATAGCTTCAGGCTTTTCAATCTTGGAAATAATCTTTATAGGCGAACCCTGGTCGCGGAGATGTTTTTTGAGATGATTGATCTCCTCCGCGCTACGAACGAAGCTCAACGCGAGATAATCCAGTTGGTGCTCGACGGCCCACGCCACACACTCCCAGTCCCGTTCGGTTATGGACGGAGTGGAAACTTTCGTATCCGGCAGATTGATACCCTTATGTGACTGGATGAAACCGCCGACAATGACTTTGCAGATGGTCTGATTGTCATCTTTACCGATAACCCGCAGTTCGATCAGCCCATCGTCGATAAGAACACGAGCTCCCGGTTGAACGTCCCGATTAAAATGTTCGTAATTTGTTCCAAACCGGTTGATTGTGCCCGTTTCAATGTTGGGTATGATAACAACCTCATCGTCCTTTTTTAGTCCAGGATTGCCCCGCCGTTCCGGACCTCCGTGCGAGGTTGTTTGAGAATGCTCGATTTGACTGGTGCGAATCTTGGGCCCGCACAAATCGCCCATTACCGCCAGGGTATGAGAACTCCGGCTACGCAAATGGTTTATGGTATTCAGTAAATCGGCGTGTTCTTCGAGCGAACCGTGCGAAAAATTCAGTCGAAAGACATTGACACCACTGTCAATAAGGGTCTTGATGTTTTCTGCTTTAGTGGTCGCGGGTCCCAGCGTGGCGATGATTTTGGTTTTTATCATTTCAATTATCCGATTCGGGCGTTGATGATCATAGGTGAATGCCAGGGTTGTCGTTTGCCGGCATGACCGTTCAGGCGGCTTACTCCGGCAAGCTCGGCGGTCCTGACCCGGCCGGCACCTTTGATTTCCAGTTTTCTCAAGCCCATTTCGAAATCGACGTATCCGTACCGGCTAACAGCATCTTCCACGACAGTTACTTTTTTCCGGCGTCGTATTAGTTCCAGCACGGTATGTTTGATGCCGCTTTCCAGGCCGAATCCGAACACAATGAATTCATCCGAACGTAATTCGGAGAGTAATCGATCGGCGCGAGGCAGAGAGAAAGGGTCTTCACTGCGAATTTCAAAAATCACCTGTTGATAGTCACTTAAAAGATGTCGGGGAAGGTCCAGCCGATTGTCCGAGCCGAACAGAACATTTGCCGTGAGCATGGTATAGCGGAGTTTTTTCTGACCCGCTGATCCCTCCAGACACAATGCATCAGAATTCTTAAACGCTTCAGGGCAACTCCGTATTCTGCGTGTCAGGGCTGTCGATATGACGGGGATATGCTTGACCCTCGCCCATGCAAATAATCGGCGAATATTACGCAGTAACTCGGAATTATCATTGTTGCCCTGAAATATCAGGTCGTATTGAGTATTGACATCTATCAGTACCCGCCGAAATTTTCGCAGCAGTAACTTTGCCATCAGCCACCCCATACCGGATACCGGCCATAAATGCCGGTTGAGAAAAACATCTTCAGACACGATATACGCGCCGCGTATTGGAATTCCCGCGAGCGAAACCGTAACATATTGTCGTAAGACTACTTGCCCGCATACTAACGGGAAATCTCAATCGTGAGCACTACATTATCACAATCGGTTTGCCGAAATGGCCACTTTAAGCCTTTATACCCATCGGGTATGATTTTATTGTGTAGCATAGTGAACCAGTCTTCCATATTATAGGGCCGGAAACTTATAGTAAATAGTTTTTGTTGCGGAAACATAATGCTGCACGAAAATCGCTTAAAAACTGTGTTTTATCGCGGTTTTACCCCCTGATTTTACATCAGGGGCTGATAAAGAACCCCCGCTTAACAGCGAGGGCTATTTAAGAGCTTCCGCAACACTAGTTGCCCGCGTACTAACGGGAAAATTCAATAGTGAGCACTATAAGGAAGGATACAATTTTGGTTTTTACCAATGAAGATATTGCGGTTGATCTTGATAAGTGCATAAATGGTATGAACTTAGAAGAATTATTCGGCCGAATCGCGCCCCTCCATTTTGAAATTGGTTCATATAAGGGCACCTTCCTGTTGAACCAGGCGAAGGTCCATCCGGAGTGGAATTTCCTCGGAATCGAATGGGCTAACAAATATTACCGCTATAGTGTGGATCGTATGCGACGATGGGGGTTGACTAATGTTCGCATACTCAGAGCTGATGCGAGAAATGTTATCGGACGTTTTTTGCCGGATGAGTCAATCGCTGTGTTTCATATTTATTTTCCTGATCCCTGGCCCAAAAAACGCCATCATAAGAGACGGTTTTTCGCTCCGGCCAATATCAGGGATGTTCTCCGCTGCCTGATAAAAGGTGGTGAGTTACGTCTCGCTACTGATTATGTGGATTATTTTGTGAGCATAGGCGAGATGCTTCTTC
>DAOWIP010000072.1 GCA_030640865.1 Sedimentisphaerales bacterium
AAAGTAAAACAGAGACTGAGAAAGAAGCAAAGCAAAAACCATCCGAACCGACCCAACCTCAATCGCTGGATAATAGTGAAAAACAACCGCAAAATAAATAATCCGGCAGAACAAGATAATAATAACACAGAACCGCAGGAACAGGCTAATCTGGAAGAAGATGGTGCCCAGCACGTATCTCTTTTGTTGCGGCGGCAGTTGACCAACCGCAGAATAGACAAATATCTCAGGCACCGATTTCCCGACTTTTCCCGAACCCTGATCCAGCGTTTAATCCGCGAGGAAGCGGTTACCGTCAACTCCCGGCCCATCAAGGCCAGCTATCAACTTTCTCCCGGCGATCGGGTTGATCTAACCCTGCCACCTCCGCCAACCAATGAAATCACCCCTGAAGATATCCCTCTGGAAATCGTTTACGAAGATGAACATATATTGGTAATAAATAAGCAGGCTAACCTGATTGTGCACCCCGCCAGAGGCAACTGGGGCGGGACACTGGTGAACGGGCTGGTCCATTACAGTGATTCCCTGTCGCAGGTCAACGGTCAATTTCGGCCGGGGATTGTGCACCGGCTTGACCGCAATACGACAGGTGTGTTAGTCATCGCCAAAAACGATACAGCCCACTGGCGTTTGGCCAAGCAGTTCGAACACCGACAGACACAAAAAACATATCTGGCGGTAGTGCACGGGACACTGGAACTGGACGCGGATGTTATATCGATGCCACTCGGCCGTCATCCTCGCGTCCGGGAAAAATATGCCGTCCGCCCTGAAAGCGGCAAAGAAGCTATAACCACATATAAACTGCAAAAACAATATCAAGGCTATGCCCTGGTAAAACTGATGCCTAAGACCGGACGTACACATCAGCTTCGTGTGCATATGAGCACAATTCGGCATCCGGTTGTAGCCGATACGATGTATGGCGGCAAAAGCATGACCCTGGAACAAATTGCCAACGGCCAACCACTGCCGGAGCCGGGGCAAAAAGGAGCAGAACTGGACGGGAGTGAAAAAGTTATCGATCGCCAGGCACTTCATGCGGCCGAGATTAAGCTGCGCCACCCCCATACCGGTCTGGAAATGCACTTCGAAGCGCCACTGCCCGCTGATATGCGGCTTCTGATATCTTTGCTCGATCGCTATCGCTGTTGAATTAGCCGCCTTTTTGTGTATAAGTATTTATATCAAATGATGTTATGTTGATTCTGCGGGGGACGATTGTGGAAAAGCATTTTTTTGTAAGTAGATTGAAAAAATAGTCCTATAACGGTTGGCAAAAGGTCTGATTGGTGGTATAACTGCATAAGCATGTGTTGATAGGAGTGAGTGTCTAATCACTCTTTTCAATACTGGTATGCTATATAGCGGAGGAAGGAAGCTCTATAAGGGAGACTCTTTTCTTAAACCTTATTCAAGTCGCGGTGTTTTATTGTCGAAAGTCGTATTGATATGTAAGTTTGCGCATGAGCAGACTCGTGTTTGTGTGGTGTGTAATTGCTTCAGGTGGAAGTGAGGTTGACGCTAACGTCCATAAGTTCTTATTTTTTTAGGTAGGTTTGAATCATGAGAGAATTAAAATCAAAAATGTTGTTGGTGTGTGCTCTGTCGCTGTTTATCGGCTTTGGAGCGGTATCGCCGGCGGAGGGTGTGAGCATACTGTCCCAGGGAGCGGACGTGGATATTTACCTGGGAGAGCCGTTCAATGATCTGGAGTTTGAGAATCCCCTCGCCGGGGGTGAAACGGTAAAGGAGTACAATATTCAGGAATGGCGCGACGCCGACTATAGTGCTGGGCCGCTACACTGGTATGACGACTGGACGGTCAGCGATCCCTGTAATATTGACGGTAATGTGAACGAAATATGGATGCGCAGTCAGGGGCAGTCAATATGGACGGCGATCAGTTCGTGTACTACACTTTCCGTTCATCTGACGGGTGATTCCAACGACGGGATTGCCGAGATAATGGTCGATGGTGTGCAAGTCGCCAAGTTGGATATGTACACGAATAGTCCTCCGTCGGAAACGGCGCTGGTTATAGTGAAGAACCTGAGTAACGTGAATCACATTGTCCAGATTAACGCTCTTGGTGTTGGTCAGGGCTATGCTCCCGACGTGGCCACGATGGGGGCGGCGGCGCTGGGCAGCCAGTTCAAGTGGTCTCAGCCGCCTATCGAGATCGATCCGTATCTCAAC
>DAOWIP010000319.1 GCA_030640865.1 Sedimentisphaerales bacterium
CATATTCGACAGTGCCGTTACCGGTTGGCAGGTGCGAAATACCACCGATGACGCCTGTGCCAAAAAGCTCGGTCAAGGCCGATTGGGCACATTGGTATTTTTCCTGATTGGCTTACTGCCGTTTCTCGGCAAATTCGTGCGGCGTCTCTGGGGCCGGGCCGACTATCGCAAACATTACGGCGCAATGTTCACCAGCCTGGATTATTTCTGCCGTGCCGTTCGGGGCCGTATTACGGAGAAGATTACTTTATGGCACCGCGGCGGCAGGGTCGATGAAAACCGTACCCTGAAACTGGCCCAACATCCGGCACTTTTTTTCGTGCACATGCCGCTTTCCGTTTTGCCGGTGGGTCTGCACAGGCTGTTGACAGACAGTCGGTTTGCGTGTGAGAAATTATCTTATATTTTTGTGCGGCCGTTCCGGCTATATTTCAGCGCCGCCCTTCGCGAACAATGGCTGCGCGACATGGTCAGTGAAGGTAAGAAAAACCATTTGGTAACCGATGAAGACGCCGGGGTTATTCTCGGCCAACTCAAGGAGCCTTATATTCAGAAATATCTCAAGAGCCTGGCTGTTCATGTTTGCACCTTACCGGTTACCCAGATTGTTTCGGTGATCGTGGCGTGGGTTTACGTTAAAACGCACCCGGAGATGTCCAGTGTCGAATCAACCGCGGCTGTAGCCGCTATATTATTTATCTTTCAAATAACGCCCATCTCGCCCGGTTCGATCTGCCGTGGGCTGTATGTGCTTTATCTGGTTATCCGGGAGCGTAACTTCAAAGACTACAACATCGCGGTATTTCTGGGCTTTTTCAAATACGTCGGCTACCTGGCCTTTCCTATCCAGATGGCCTATCATTATCCGGTGTTGGCCCGGTTTATGGCAGGTCATTGGGCCACCGGCGCGGTGCATATTGTCCCGGTCTTCGGCGAAAAGGGCGCCCTGATGGAGCACGGCGTTTTCGCCCTGTTTTATAATCTGCCGTTGACCATTCGCCGCCGAATGGGCCGGCGCGCCGAGAAACGAGCGGCGCTGAAACCCCGCTGTTGGCACCTTATCCCCTGCGCAATTGCCGGCGCAGCGTTGTTTGCCACGGCCGACCAATTGTACCTTCAAAGCGAGGGCATTTTACCAAGCTCGAAAAATATCTGGTATCTCACCATCGGTATCCCTCTTTTGGCTGGCGCTATAATGACCCTGACTGCCGGCGGGACTGCTCTGGGCAGGCGAATTGTTCAGGCGGCCTTGTGTGGTATTGCTATTGGTACGCTTTACGCCTGCGGACATACTGTTACTACCTTACGATTAGAAACCGCTTTGCCGATAATGGGTATTGTTGAAATATTCATCTGGCCGATGTTTATATTTTCGATATTCTCGGCTATCGGAGCAATCCTGACCGAACTACAACTGCCCGAACCGTTAGAGAATGTCTGAACGGGTATGAGAAAGAGAGAATTCAGAATTCAGAAGACAGAAAGAGGGAAGGAATCAATGACGGATAATAGAAAGTCGCCATCGCCCCGCCTGCGGCGGGACGCTGCCACCGGTCGGTCGTTAATATTGGGTAGTTTTTTATTTTGCCCCTTCAGGGCGTAAGAAAACCGCATGGGGCAAAGTTTCACCCTACAGAAGAACGGCCCCTTGACATAAGTCAGAGTAAATGGCGGGCACGGCCCGCCCTACTAAAACCGTAAAGCATTCCGCCCAATGAGCCATCCACCTCGAAGACTCGTTGGCTGCCACCCATCAAGGATTGCACAGGAGCACCTCTCTGAAATACAGAAAGGTGCCACACGTCGCTCAAAAGCCCTAACCAGCAGTAGATAAAACACTTAAAGCCAGATTTTTTTCCTGTCCATTTTTCCACATTTATCTTGCCAATCGGAGCCTGCACACGATATAATCCAACGGTATAGGAATTTGTATTTGTGGATAATTCGCCCCCCGATTTACGTCGGGGGCTAATAAGAACCCTCGCTTAACAGCAGGGGCTAAGGAATCAGGTTATGGCAACCTCTTACGGTTCACTTTGTGATGATTTTTACGTCAATATGAACCTGAATACAGAGTTGGAACTGCCCACGGAACGAGATACGATCCTGCATTTTTGCGATTGCATCCGGCGGAAGTTCCCCACGATGAACACCTTCTATCAGAGGGATACGGGTGAATTTTGTCTGGACGAAGACCGCGAGGCCGGCAACTACCGTTGGGTCACCATAGAGCGGGACCGTATCAGCAGCGGCTACGTCAATCCCGGGTCTATGGAGGAAATTGACGAGCAGCATCGCTTTATCCTCGATTTGGTGCCTTACACCCTCAGTGTGAACAATCTTGACATCGATTCGCTGGACGTTATGTTCGGGATGGACTTCGATTACCAGGGAAATCATGACGAACTCCTGGCTGAGGCACTGTTTCGCGATACGCCTTTCTTCAAGCTGTTGGATTTGCCCCACGCCATACCGCTGGGGTTTGACCCCTCGATTGTGGTCAGCCTTTCCGACGACTGCCGTCTGCAGGGACGTCTAAGTCTGGAATCGCGGACCGGGGCGTATCAGATACGCTCCGGCAAATACAAGGAAGACGATCAATTGAGCCTCTATCTGTCCGTCCGGCAATATCCCGATCCGAACACAGGATTTGACAGCCTGAAGGCCTACGACCGCCAGCGCACTCTTGCCGAAGAGATTATGGACGACAAAGTTATCCCTAACTTCGTCAATCCTATTCTCTCACATCTCGGCCACCGCGGATAGAATCGACGCCGGCGTCAAAACATCAAAATCGCCCTGATTGTGAAGCCTGAGATGTAGGTTTTTGTGTGTTTTTCAGACTTCTGACGGTATCGTAAGAGTTCTATTTGAGGTAACGATATGTTGAACACAATCAATAAATCACGTTATAGCAGAAGAGCCTTTTTAGGTATATTAGGAGCGGGACTTACATCTTCTTTATTGGCTGGTTATCGTAAAGTCAAAGTTACACGACCTAATATTATTTTCCTGCTGACCGACGACCAAAGAGCGGGAACTCTCGGCGCAAGTGGCCACCCTTTCATAAAAACACCTAATTTAGACAAGCTCACGTCCGACGGCGTTCGATTCAGCAGTGCGTTTATAGCTGAGCCGGTTTGCTCGCCAAGCAGAGTATCTCTATTCACCGGCCAATATGAAAGAGTTCACGGAATAGGATTTTCTTCGTCTTACGACCTGTCCGAGAAGCAATGGGAAAACACCTATCCGGCACTATTACAAAAAGACGGCTACTATACAGGATTTGTCGGTAAATTCGGCGTCGAATATTACGCGTTCAGGGGAAACGCCAAGAGTAAATTCGACTTCTGGAAAGCCCGTGACGGCTGGGCAAGGTTTTTTCCCAAAGGCAAAGGTAATCGCGCAATTTACAACGATTGTAAAGAAGAAATAATCACTCCGATAATGGGTGAATGTATCGATCAATTCCTGGATTCAACTCCCGGAGAAAAACCATTTTGTCTTTCAGTAAGTTTTTCAGCGCCGCACGGCTGTATTTCCGGGTCGATGTTTCCAGGAGAGTCCGGCAATACCCGAATGACAAATCCCGCAGACAAAAATCCCAAATTGAAAGATCATCCTGTATATGGAAATCTTTACAGAAACAAAGATGTAAAAATCCCCGACGAATGTACAGGCGATCCCTATAAACATATTCCAATCGAAGTGTTAGACCAGGACGACGGCAGGAACATAACCTATAGTTATAATTATAATCGCGATACCTGCCTGGAACATCATTTCAGGTATTATCAGTTGATTACCGGAATCGACAAGGTGGTCGGTGAACTCCGAGCAAGCCTGAAAAAAAGAGGACTAAGCGACAATACGGTAATCATTTATTCCAGCGATCATGGTTTGCTCATGGGTGAATACGGCATGGGCGGGAAAGCTCTCTTATACGATTTAACAACTAAAATACCACTGATTATCTACGATCCGCGACTTCCAAAAAACAAAAGGGGGAAAGTCGTCGATGAATTAGTCTCCAGTATCGATATCACATCCACTATCCTGAAATATGCCGGAGCTGAAGTTCCCTCCGCCATGCAGGGCAGAAGCCTGATTGATCTTATGAAAAATCAGGACATACCTTGGAGAGATTATATATTCCTGGAAAGTTTGTTTGTCTGGAGAGGGAACCCCTTTATCGAAGGCGTCAGAACAAAAGACTGGAAGTATCTGCGTTACTTTAAGTTCAAAGGAAAACCCAACGGAGATCATTATCTGGAAAAGGACGCCGATTTCGCGGACAAAGAACCGGTATTCGAGCAACTGTTCAATCTCAAAAATGACCCGATGGAAAAAACCAACCTTATCGATAATCCAGAATACAATAGTATTCTGGAAAATTTAAGGGGGAAATGTAAGAATGAATCTCAAAAAATGGTTAATATCAGAAAAAGGACGGACAAAAAAAACAAAAGGTGACAGAGAAGGTATTTTTTTAATAACCCCTGCTGTCAAGCGGGAGTAGGAGATTGCAATTATGAAAACACTTGATCGTCGCGCGTTTCTGAAAAAATCCTCCGCCGCACTAACTGTGGCAGGACTTCCCGCTATTATCCCAAGCCGCCTATGGGCGGCAAAAGGGGCTGCCGCACCAAGCAACCGCATTACCCTGGGGTTTGTTGGAGTAGGCAACCACGGAACAAAGGTTAATCTGAACAATTTTATAAGCAATTCCGACACACGGGTACTCGCCTTGTGTGATGTGGATTCAAAGCATCTGGCCCAGGCCCAAAAAGTCGTCCAAAAGAAATATGCCGAATCAAAAGCCCGCGATACCGATATAGATTGCGCCACCACAAAAGATTTTCGTGAGGTGGTCGGTCGAGATGATATCGATGCCGTGGTGGTTTCCACGCCGGACCATTGGCATGTTCCGATCTCTCTGGCAGCCATACGCGCCGGCAAAGACGTCTATTGTGAAAAACCAATATCTGTTTCTATCGACGAAGGCCGAATCCTTAGTGACGAAGCAAAAAAACACTCGCGTATTTTTCAGACCGGCAGTGAATTTCGCGCCCAACACAACTTCTTCCGTGCAGCCGAGTTGGTACGCAATGGCCGGATCGGTAAGCTGCATACCATCACGACATATCTGCCTCGTAATCCGAGGCGTCCGGGCGATTCGACCCCAATGAAGGTTCCTCCGGAACTTGACTATGATATGTGGCTCGGCCCGGCTCCGTGGGCGCCCTATACAAAAGACCGTGTGCATTTTAATTTCCGCTGGATTCTCGACTATTCCGGCGGGATGATCTGCGACTGGGGTGCGCATCTGTTAGACCAGGCCCAGTGGGCCAACGACACCGAATATAGCGGGCCAACGGAAATCGAGGGAACAGGTACGTTCCTTTCCGAAGGACTTTTCAATACGGCAGTCGATTTCCATATTGAATATAAGTATGACAATGGCGTTAAAGTAATCTGTACCGACAAAATCCAGAAGTTCAGCGGCTCCATCAGATATGAGGGCAGTGAAGGGTCAATTTATACCAGATACGCCGGGAAAATTCTCGAGGCTGAGCCGGAGTCGATCCTGAAATCGAAAATCAGCCCTGACGAAACGCACCTTTACACCTGCCCGCAGGGGCCGGAACGCAATTTACTCGACTGTATCCGGTCACGTAAGCTGACCTACTACCCGGCTGAGGTGGGCCATCGTTCAAGTACCGCCTGCCATCTGGGCAATATCGCAATGATGCTCCAGCGAAAAGTCAAATGGGACCCGAAGAAAGAAAAATTCGTCAACGACGATGAGGCCAACCGTATGCTCTCTCGTCCTATGCGCAGCCCCTGGCGTTTGTGAGAATTAATGGTGCGATACATCGCACCCTACTTAACTATTTAAAATGACGATACCGTCAGAAGTCTAAAAAATGCATAAAAACCTGCGTTTCTGGTTCAATAAGCAGGTTTAAGCATGTTTGATTATACTGTAGTTGCTGGTGATTGTGGAAAAATGAGTCCTTATTTTACAGTTATTTATGAAAAATTTTCACAAATTTTTTGTTTTTGCGCTCCAATTTCCATAAATATGGATATTTATATATGGACGTTAGTATATGGAGGAGATTAGCTTATATGCAATCGAACGGCAAACCGGCAGGAAATTCACCAACTGAGAGGTTTCTTCAGCTTTTCATCGCCCATCAGAAGCGAATTTACA
>DAOWIP010000244.1 GCA_030640865.1 Sedimentisphaerales bacterium
AAACGATGAACAAAATCTTCCGAGCAGCTTTCCAATATCGTACCGGGCGCATCTGATCCGTTATCGATAACCTCGACCAATTCGGTTATCCCCGCGTCTTCGGCGTCTTTCATTGTCGCGTCGTTAATTACCGGACCGCCTCTGACGGCAAAGGTGATTTTTTCCTGCGGCATCTGTTCCAGCAATAACCGATCGAAGACTATTTCCCCCGCGTTATCGCCCAGAAATAAAATATCATTTGCGTCTTCTATTGCCCTGCGAAACTCGCTGACATTTTCTTTGGGCAGTGGTGCTGTAAATGAATCTTCGATTACCTGATAAATTTTCTCATCGTCGAGTTCATTTATTTTGGCAAAATCGATAATATTGCCGGCTATCGCCACCCGCACCGCCATTTCGAAGGGATCGTCTGACTGTTCGATTTTTCCCTTCAGTTCGGAATACATCTTCAGTCCGAGTTGGTTGGAATGTTTTTTCACTTTCAGGTACGGGTCTTCATTGCCGGTGTACTGCCGTATCACCTGGTGTATGATTTGGCCCATTGCCGGCGGCGTGGAGGAAAGGTCCATTTCGCCTGCTGTGCGCAGCACTTCTCGCACGACTTTTTCGTGAACTGTTTTATCGTCTGTAATAAATTGTACCGCCTTGAGAGCCTGACTCACAAAGCACGGCACACATTCTAAATATGTTCTCACAATTTATACCCAATGCCCTTCCACGTTTGCCTGATCGACCTGTTTTAGTTCACCCGCTTTGAGACTGTTCATTGCTTCCTGGACGGTAAGTCCCGCCTGGCATAAATACACCTTGACTTCCCCGGCATGCAGTGTCTTTATAGCGTTCGGCCCTACGTTACCGGTAATAACCGCTTCCGCCCCCATCTCGATCACATTCCTGCCCGCCTGTATTCCCGCTCCCTGAGCTGCGTTCAGGTTCTGTTGATTATCTTTCGCCTCGAACTCACCTGACTCGTCGTCCACCAGGATAAAATATTTCGCACGCCCGAAACGCGGATCAACTGCTGAGGACAATTCGGAGCCTTCTGATGTTACTGCTACTTTCATATCAAATCCTTTCATAAATGTTGTATCTGGCTATTAAATCAACGCAATCAACAAAAGTAAAGAGCAATAATAGCGCCAATAATAGCATAAAATTGGTATTTTTATAACCTCTTGTTATTAAAGAGGATATGGAATCCTGTTAATATAATGCTTATTCGTAAGGTTGCAATATTGCAACCTCTATTATGGCGACATTGCAATATTGTAACCTCTATATTTCTTTTTGTCAAGCCCTATGTTCCCGCTGTTCTCCTCTATATAAGAAGGGTGTATGTCATGATGATAGCCTGTGTCAGGTAAATCAGTGTCTTGCCATCCCTTATGTTGCGTGGTATATATATGTTTTGAAGATGGGTGAGAAAAAGACTGGTGGAATACACAGGAGCAAAGAATGAATTCACGGGAGCGGGTATGTGCCGCTATGGAGCATAAGCCTGTAGATCGGGTACCGGTGATGTGTCAACTGGCGTTAGGGCATTATTTCCTTAACAGCAGTTATAAACCCTCGGACATCTGGTTTGACAGTGAAACCTTCGCCAAAGTACTGGTGGAATTTCAGCAGCGATACGGATTCGATGGGATATTGGTAAATCTGCCGGGAAGACCTTCAAATTGGCGGGATTATCTGGCTTCTTATGAAAGAACTGATCAGGGCGAACGGCTTATCTGGAAGACTGGGTTGGTGACTGATGTGCCGGTCGATGACAATCCTCAAACATCATTGGGTGATTCCCAGCCGTTACCACACGTGGGCTATCATACAGTTAATCCAGCGGATCCCGGAACCTTCCAAATGCCGGGATATATCTGGAATACCTGGCATTCGCCGCATTTATGGGATATTAGTGCTGAAGCCGATATGTCTGTTCCGGAGAATTATCCGGATTGGTATAATACGGCATTACGAACGGCCCGATCCCTGGGTCCGGAGATTTCTGTTCACGCGGAAATATTTTCGCCCTTTACGCACCTGATGGAGCTTTTTGGTTATGAGCAATCTCTGATGGCATTGATAGATGCCCCGGCGACATGTCATAAATTGCTTTCGGTGTTTTCCGAACATGTTATTGCCCAGATAAGGTGTATAGTGGAATGTGAACCCGATGCCGTTAATGTCAGCAGTGCCTTTGCCGGAGCGGGATTTATCAGCCGGGATATGTACCGCGAATTTGTCGTACCGTATGAAAGACGAATAGTGCGGACGATTCACGAATATAAATTACCAGCTTATGTGCATACTTGCGGTGCAATCGGGGACCGGCTTGATATGATGTTGGAAAGTGAATATGACGGGATCGATACGCTTGACCCGCCCCCATTGGGCACAGTTGATTTGGCCGAGGCAAAAAAGAAATTCGGGGAACAATTTTTCTTCAAGGGGAATCTGGACGCGGTACATGAAATGCTTTATGCCGACAATGTGACGTTCGAGAGAGCCGTCCGGGAACGATTGGAGATTGGCAAACCCGGTTCAGGTTATATTCTCTCTTCAGCATGTTCCGTAGCGCCGCACGTTGAGCCGCAACGCTTAAAAGACATGGTTACGCTGGCGGAAAAGTACGGTAAATTATAAGTGCGCGGGTATGGCGCATTAATTCGCAAAATCTTTTAACTTAGGAGAAAAAAATGAAATCTGTAAATCGCCGAGAGTTTTTGAGTGGTTCACTGGGAGCAGCCGCAACGGTTACGTTAATGTCGCAAGGTAAAAGCTGGGCGGCGTCTAACAAAGTTGTGCTGGGGATTATGGGAGTAGGCGGACGCGGGCGAGCGTTGCTGCGAAGTCTGGTTAAACGGTCCGACGTTAAGATAAAGTATATCTGCGACGCTGATCAGCGACGCTACGGACCGGTGGCGGAAATAGTTATGGAAGCGCATGATTATAAGGCCAGATTTGTTCAGGATTTTCGCAAAATGCTGGACGACCCGGAAGTCGATGCGATTGTCATCGCCACTTCCGACCGTTGGCATGCGCTGGCGACTGTCATGGCCTGCCAGGCGGGCAAGGATGTCTATGTCGAGAAGCCGCACTCAATGTGCGTCTGGGACGGCCGAAAGATGGTGGAGGCAGCCAACAAGTATAAGCGGGTGGTGCAGGTTGGTATGCAGACGCGTAGCGCACCCTATTTCGATAAGGCGGTGGAATATATCCGTAGCGGCGAACTGGGCGATGTTCGACTGGCACGGGTATATCTGCTGCAAGAGGCGCGTCGTCAAAGTGTAGCGGATGAGCAGCCGGTCCCGGAAGGACTGGACTATGATCTGTGGTGCGGGCCTTCACCTATGCTGCCGTATCGGCCGGGACGGTGGTTTCATAATTTGTGGGATTTCTATACGGGCTATATCACGGCGGACCTGATACACCAGATGGACATAGTGCGGCTGTTGATTGGCAAGAAAACTCCGGATACG
>DAOWIP010000428.1 GCA_030640865.1 Sedimentisphaerales bacterium
ATCCTTCTCGGGCTGGTTAAGGAAGGCAGCGGAGTAGGTGCGATGGTGCTTAAGAACCTTGACGTGGATATAAAGAAACTGCGCGTTGAGGTTGAAAAACTTGTCAAGAGCGGTCCGGATATGGTTACTATGGGCAAACTGCCCCAGACCCCTCGCGCCAAAAAAGTCATCGAATATGCCATCGAAGAAGCCCGCGCACTGAATCATAATTACGTCGGAACGGAACATCTGCTGCTGGGGCTGCTGCGGGAAAACGAAGGAGTGGCCGCCCAGGTTATGATGAGCCTGGGATTGAAACTGGAGGAGGTTCGCGAAGAAGTTCTTAATCTTCTCGGTGCGGGGATGGACGCCGAGCCAGGCTCCGCCATTCCAGGACTCTCACGCTCCGAACGCGCCAAAGGCGGTAAAAGCAAGACCCCGGCCCTGGACAGCTTCGGTCGAGACCTGACCGAATTGGCTACCCAAGACCAGTTGGACCCGGTTATCGGCCGATCTAAAGAAATCGAACGGGTTATCCAGATTTTGTGCCGCCGTACCAAGAACAATCCGGTACTGTTAGGCGAAGCAGGCGTCGGCAAAACAGCTATCGTAGAAGGACTGGCGCAAAAGATTATTCATCGGGATGTGCCCGATCTGCTGTCCGGACAACGGATCGTGGTGCTGGACCTCGCTATGATGGTGGCCGGGACCAAGTATCGTGGGCAGTTCGAAGAGCGGATCAAGGCTGTTATGAACGAGGTCCGCCGAGCTAAAAATGTAATCCTGTTTATCGACGAATTACATACCCTTGTCGGAGCCGGTGGCGCCGAAGGGGCCATAGACGCCTCGAATGTCCTGAAACCAGCTCTGTCCCGTGGTGAAATTCAATGTATCGGAGCGACCACGCTCGACGAATATCGCAAATATATCGAAAAAGACAGCGCCCTCGAACGTAGATTCCAAAATATAATAGTGAACCCACCCAATAAATCAGAGACTCTGGAAATTCTCAAGGGGCTACGGGATCGCTACGAGGCCCACCATCGAGTCCGTATTACCGATGAGGCCCTGAAAGCGGCTGTTGAATTGTCCAGCCGATATATTACCGGACGCTGTCTTCCCGATAAGGCCATCGACGTGATTGACGAGGCCGGTGCGCGTGTCAGACTTAAGTGCCTGACCAAGCCGCCGGACCTGACCGAAATGGAACTGCAGGTGGAACGCCTACAGGGAGAAAAAGACGAAGCCGTCAAAAACGCTGATTATGAGCGTGCCGCCGATCTGCGCGACGAGGCCCAGAGGGTTCTGCAGAAGAAAAACGAAATGCAGCAAAAGTGGCGCGAAAAAAACAGCGAGGTCGATGGCGTGGTGGATGATGAAGTCATAGCCGAAGTGGTCAGTAATATGACTGGTGTGCCTCTGACGCGGCTGGAAAAGAAAGAAGCCGCTCGGCTATTAGAACTGGAATCCGAACTTCATAAACGAGTCGTGAGCCAGGACGAAGCCATAAACATCGTTGCCAAGTGTGTGAGACGCTCCCGCAGCGGGCTGAAAGACCCCAACCGACCAATGGGTAGTTTTATCTTCATCGGCCCGTCAGGTGTAGGAAAAACCCTCCTGGCAAGGGCACTGGCGGAATTTATGTTCGGCAACGAAGAGGCCCTGGTACAGCTCGACATGAGCGAATATATGGAGAAACATAATGTCTCGCGACTGGTCGGCGCTCCGCCGGGATACGTCGGCTACGAAGAAGGCGGCCAATTGACCGAACGCATCAGGCGAAGACCCTATTCCGTAGTACTCCTGGATGAGATCGAAAAGGCCCATACCGATGTCTTTAATATGCTCCTGCAGATTATGGAGGAAGGCCGTCTGACAGACAGCTTCGGCAGGCATGTGGATTTTCGCAATACGATCCTGATTATGACCAGTAATATCGGCGCCGAAATGATCAAAAACCAGGCAGGCTTCGGGTTCGGAAAACGAACCGAAGAAGCTAATTATGAAAAAATGAAAGACCTACTCAAAAAAGAAGTAGATCGCTACTTCCGTCCGGAATTCCTCAACCGGCTCGATGACCTGATTGTGTTCAAGTCTCTCACCCGTGTCGATCTGGAAACCATTGTCGATTACGAATTGAAAAAGGTCTATGAAAGACTGGCAGAACAAAATCTTCATCTCGAATTATCCGAGGAAGCAAAACAGTTCCTTATCGATAAAGGATATGACATCGAGTTCGGCGCCAGACCGTTGCGGCGAGCCATTGAACGTAATATCGAGGACCCGCTTAGTGAAGATATCCTTCGCGGTAATTTCAAAGGCGTCAACACAATAAAAGTAACGGTCAAAGACAAACACCTTCATTTTGAGGGACTGTCGGTTCCCCAGGATGAGTCTGAACAAAAGCAGCAGGATAAAAAAACTGAAGTGCCACTGGCTAAGTAGAGAGTAGAAGAAGAATTGAACATCGAACACCCAACATTGAACGTTCAACATCGAATAAAGAAGAGCGCGTGGGCCACAGGCCCACCCTACAGAAGAACCCCCGATTTTACATCGGGGGCTAATATGAGTTTTTGGGTGGCCTAACTCATACGTCCCTACGGGACTGAATATTTGATTCCAACCTATTCACCCACCGAAACTTAACAAGGAGTTAAAAGGATGATAATGTTCAGAATTACTACTATTGTGTGTGTATTTATCGCTTTGATCACGTCAAAAGCAGATTCGGAATCGGCACTTAAAGCACCAAGATGGTTAGTTGCTGCTCCTCATGCTAATGGAAAGATCAGCTTGAGTTGGAGATTAGATGATGCGTCAGTTAAGTACAATGTATATCGAGGCACAACAAGTGGGACTGGGTATATGAAGATTAACACCAAAGCAGTGACCACTACAAGTTTCTTAGACAGCAGATCAAATAATGACAAAACTTATTATTATGCAGTGAGAGCGACAAAGGATGGGATAGAATCCGCCAATTCCAATGAAGCTGAAGCAATAGCCACCTCAAATTCAACCAGGTTTAACATCGCTCTGGTTTTCGATTACAAGGGCAATACCAGGGATATTATGGATTCCCCATATGGAGGGGGATTCGGTTCGCTATGGGTTGGTGACCTAAACGGTGATGGAAATCCTGACTATTTCATGGCAGGATGGGGAAAAGATGGAAAAACCAGGGTCTTCAAGGCTTTTGATCATCGAGGCAGATTAATGTGGGAGAATACTCACTTCAATCCAAATGGTAAATGTCATTACTGGAGCGGCCCTTCAGCAGTGTGGGATTTCGATGGAGATGGAAAATGTGAAGTTATCACGGATTATTATGCGGATGATAGATGGTATATGGTGATTCGTGAAGGGAACACAGGAGATATTAAGACAAAGATTGCTCTTGCAGGCAGACCATACAGGCAGTTTCAGGTGGCTAACTTCCGCGGCCTAAGTCGTCCTCAGGATATTTTTGTTACCGTTAATCCAGGAGGAGAAGCGGATGGTGAAGTACATGATGGCGCCACAATATATGTATTCAAGTATCAGGATGGGAGTATAACTGAGATGTGGCATTATACATCAGCACCCAGCAATGCATCTCAAAACGAATTCTGCCATGTACCTAAAGCCGAGGATGTAGATTATGATGGATATGATGAATTAATGGCAGGCAAAGTTTTCTTAGACCATAATGGAAATATATTGTGGAAAAAATATTTCACATATTATCATATCGATACTATTGTAATAGATGAGATCGATGGCGATAAATCGAACGGCAGGGAGATATTTTTAGGCGGCTGCGGGAACGGAGATTATATTATGCTTGATAAGAATGGAAATAAGAAATGGTCAGGCAATTTCCCTCATCACTGCCATCGGACTTACGCAGAAAATGTAAGGTCTGATCATCCCGGCAAAGAGATAATAGTCAATGGCAAGAATGGTGAATGTACTCGTCTGCTTGATAGCGATACAGGAGAAATTATCTGGGAGGCTTTTGATATATCTAACGATGAATCTTATATCATCAACTGGACTTGTGAAGATGGTGAAGAGCTTATGGAGATTTTCGGAAGCGAAGTCATAATCGATGGACAAAAGAGGATAGTATATGATGGTAGCGGCATGGGGATGGATAAATACCCCCAAAAGAATTGTTTTCGTCCCGGATTTTGTGCTCTCGATGTCATCGGCGACTACCGGGAAGAGTTCTTCGTCGCTAAAGATGGAAAATTCTACGTGATTACCAATACAAATCCGACATCTAATGCCAGGCCCTCGCCTTGGGAAAATCCGGATGAGTATATCATAAGGAGGGTCAATACCTGGTGGTGGTAAGTTGAACATCGAACATTGAACGTTCAACATCGAATAAAGAAAGACGCGTGGGCCATAGGCCCGCCCTACAAAAGAACCACCGCTTGACAGCGGGAGCCCGCAGGGGTATATAACCGGACACATAAATGGAAAGGAAAAGAAAAGAAGGATGATGAAAACACGACTGGCCGTGCTGGTGTCAATTCTGGTTGTAGTCGCCGCTTATGGCGGGAACAGCAGAGCCGTAGCAAAAACATATTACGTCTCCACCTCCGGGGACGACTCGGCTGACGGCCTGGCCGAGAAAACCGCCTTCCGGACGATAGCACATTCGGCCAAGGTTGCCAAGGCAGGTGATACAGTCAAAATTAAAGGCGGCAACTATGGGCACGAGCACGTGGTTATCCAAAATTCCGGCACTGAAGCGAACCACATCGTGCTGGAAGGATATGATGGCACGCCGTTAATTAACGGAGCGGGTGGTGGCGGATACGGCATTGACATAAAAACCAAGTCTCACATTACCATAAATGGACTTGCCATAACCGGCTATCGGTGCGGCATCCTTGGCAGGTCGGGTTCAAGTAACATCACGCTACGTAATATTACAGCGTACAAGAATACCCTCTCTCGTACCGGCCATGGCATTCTTTTTGAA
>DAOWIP010000557.1 GCA_030640865.1 Sedimentisphaerales bacterium
CTGGGTTCGCCGGGAGCGGTTGCCCGGAACGGTTCAAATTCGACGATTCGTTTTCGCTACTGGAGCAGGCATACAAGAAGGGCAAGGGAGTGATTAATATTGCGCCGCATATTTGCGGGTATCCGGTCTATGCGCCGATTGTCTCACCGCGGATACCCTGTACGATCTATATGCGGCGGAACAAAGACCCTCGCAAAATGCGGATCAACGACGCTATTGGCCGGGCTGCTGATGGAGAGTTGGTGTATCCTTCCGCGAACGCAACCAAGGCTCAGCGCCTGCAGGTAGCCGTTGACGTTTTGCGTCAGGGCAAAATGCTCTTCATAACACCCGATACGCCCCGCAAGTTATGGGAGGGTATTCCGGTGAAGATATTTGGCCGTACCACTTATTTTCCAACCGGTGTATTTATCATGTCATTGCGGACCGGCGCACCTGTTGTGCCGATTACCTGGCAGTGGGAAAACGGTGCTTATCATATTCATTATGACGAACCGATTGAATTAACCCGCGGAGGCAACCTCAGACAAAAGGCTGAGTCCGCTACCCGCAAATGGGCCCAGACCGTCGATGTTTATCTGCACCAGCATCCGGAGATGTGGTGGAACTGGCTGGATAAACGATGGACAAAGATACTGCGTAACGGACAACCAGACAAATAAACTTTTTGAGCCTTGCAGGGGCGAAATTAAACATCGTGTTGCAAAATTGTGTTGAGATTGGAAAATTACAGATGGCATACCAAAATTTAAGTGAATTCATTGCAGAACTGGAACAGTCGGGCGACCTGGTGCGCATTGAGGTTGAGGTCGATCCGGAACTTGAGATTACCGAGATAGCCAATCGGGTGATGAAGAGCGAAGGCGGCGGCAAGGCGCTGCTGTTTGAGAACGTAAAAGGCTCAAAGCTGCCGCTGTTGATAAATGCCCTTGGCAGTAAAGAACGGATGTGTTGGGCGCTGGGTGTGGAGGATTTTTCGGAGACAGCCGAACGGATAGCAGAAATGGTTAAACCGGAAGCACCGGCGACATTGATGGCCAAGTTGAAAAAGCTGCCGGAACTGGCCCAGCTTGCCGGCTATATTCCCAAGGTGGTCAAGAAAGGCGCGTGCCAGGAAATCATCCATAAGGGCGAAGAAGCGTCGCTGGATATGCTGCCGATATTAAAATGCTGGCCGCTGGACGGCGGACGGTTTATCACCTTTGCCGGGATTTATAGTAAGGACGTCGAGACCGGCCAACGAAATGTCGGAATGTACAGAGTGCAGCAACTGGACAAACATAGTTGCGCAATGCACTGGCAGGTTCATCACGATGGGGCCGCTCACTGTCGGGGCTATGAAAAGGCCGGTGATAAAATGCCGATTGCGATTGTTCTCGGCGGCGACCCGGCTGTATCTTACGCGGCCACGGCTCCGCTACCACCGGGAGTGGACGAGATTATGTTCGCCGGGTTCCTGCGGCAAAAAGCGGTCAGAATGACGCAGTGCGTTACTATCGATATGGAGGTTCCGGCCGAGGCTGATATTGTGATCGAAGGCTATGCCGACCCGCGTGATCTGGTCGAGGAGGGACCATTCGGAGACCATACCGGCTATTACAGTATGCAGGAGATGTTTCCGCGGTTCACCGTAACGGCAATTACAATGAGGAAGGGTGCCGTCTATCCGGCAACGATTGTAGGTGTACCGCCGATGGAGGATTATTATATGGGCCTGGCAACTGAGCGGATTTTTCTGCCGTTTGTGCGGATTTTTCTGCCGGAAGTGTCAGACTATCACCTGCCGACTTATGGTGTGTTTCACAATTTCTGTTTTGTCAGCATTAAGAAGGAATATCCCTATCATGCTCGGAAGGTAATGCACGCGATCTGGGGGATGGGACAGTTAATGTTCAGTAAGTTTATTATTGTTGTGGACGAAGGTGTTGATGTGCATAGTACGGACGAGGTATTGTTCCGAGTGGGCGCCAATGTTGACCCGCGTCGCGACTGTTGCGTTGTCGATGGGCCGGTTGATGCGCTCGATCACGCGGCACCGTTTTTGTGCGCCGGCAGTAAGATGGGCATCGACGCCACTCGCAAATTCGAAGGCGAAGGGATTAAACGGTCATGGCCGCCGGAAATAAGGATGCCGGACGAAATAAAGAAAATGGTGGACAGCCGCTGGCCCGAATATGGGATTTAAAGTAGCCTTCTTCTAAAGAGGGAAACACACTCTGCGTGGAGTTCGGATGACACCCTTTTGCCGCGGACAAACTTGTTTGCCAAAGGCAAAGGGGTGCTTAAATGTTACAAATCATCAAACAGCTTGTTTTACAGGATAAGCTTTAATGATAGTTTCCGTCAATTCACTTGTCAGGGCTTTGGTATCCGCATTGAGCAGATTAGGAAATGCTTTTTCAGGCTCATTACCGTAACCAGCCCATTCGGCCAATAACCATTCAAAGAGTTCACCGGTTAACTCCGTATCCATTACAAACCTCCGGGACCGTATAAACAGATAAGTCATTTATGTCGCCGGGGAAAAAAAGACCAATCTTATCCTCTGCCCGAAACAGATTCGGACAAAGCTCAACTCCCTTCCAGCAACCACGGATTATACTCATTCAAAATTAGAAATGCCAGGTTAGTCAATTCGTAACTCGTTTAGTAGCACCGAGTTGCAAGCCTGGCAACACAATCAAATCATACCCGATGGGTATAATACCGGCACAAGAGAATGAAACACTTGCAAGACACCGGTAAAGCACAATCGCAAAAAAGCATATTATCAGACGTATTGAGTTTTGTCAAGCAAAAAAAGTCAAAAAAACTCCTAATA
>DAOWIP010000115.1 GCA_030640865.1 Sedimentisphaerales bacterium
ACCAGGCATATCCCCGCTATTATGCTGACGGCCCGCGGATTTGCCGTCGATGAGGCCGCCATGTTATCCGCCGGTATTGAATTATGTATTCACAAACCATTTGGTCCGCGTGATCTGCTCCGCAGGGTGGACGAAATACTCGCTGTTGTCCCTGTTTAGTAACCTTACGACAAGATGTTATGGTTTCGCTCGCGGGAATTCCCATACGCGGTGCGTATGATAAAACTCCTGATACTGATTATGTCTTCTGATTCATCACAACAAAATAAGAGCGAACTCGAGGCCCTGACATGGTCTCTCGCCCAGAGCTATGAGGAACTGGCCCTGCTGCATCGCATGAGCGACAGTATGCAGGTTACTCGTCGGCCGGCGGATTTTTTTGCCCGGTTGGCCCCGGAGATACTTGAGGTAGTCGAAGCCGAAAAACTCTTGATCTTCTGGCGACGTGACGATTTACTCGACATTGATTTGCCGATGCTCTCTTCTGCCGGCGAGTTGTCTTTAGCTCGCACCCATCTTGAGGTTATATGGGACAGAACCGCTGCCATTAGTCATGAGGCTGGTGGTGTCTTGATCGACGGTAATGTTGATCGACCCTATGCTTACTCGTGGCCCGCGCCCATCCGCAACATTGTTTCTGTGCCTGTTTATCGTGACCGTCGGCTAATGGGTGCCGTCGCTGCTGTCAATAAGCTCAATAAGCCGGATTTCGATTCCCTCGACACCAAACTACTGCTCTCGGTGGCAAATCAAATTGCTGTGTTTTTGGAGAATTTCAGGTTATACCGGGACCTGCATGAGTTATTTCTGGGTTCCTTACGAGCACTGACAAGCAGTGTGGACGCAAAGGACGCTTACACTTGCGGCCATTCCGAAAGAGTGGCTCTTATTGCCCGCCATCTCGCTGAGCAGTTGAAACTGGACTCCGCCTTGTTGAACAATATATATTTGGCCGGTCTGCTCCACGACGTGGGGAAAATCGGTATTGACGAGGCAGTCCTTTGTAAGCCCGGCCGTCTTACCGACGACGAATTCGCACAGATTAAGAAACACCCTCAGATTGGCGCTGACATTCTCAGACCTATCAAGCAGATGGACCATATAACTCGTGCCGTCCTTGCCCATCACGAACGCTTTGACGGCTGTGGTTATCCGACAGGCCTTTCCGGCCGGAATATTCCTCTTTCCGGTAGGGTTGTTATGCTGGCCGATTCGTTCGACGCTATGATCTCTCAACGGGCTTATCGTCCAGCCCTGCCCGTATCAGCCGCGCTGGCGGAAATCCGCCGTTTCAGCGGCACCCAGTTCGACCCCGCACTGGCCGACGCGTTTCTTGCTTCCGATGTCCCTTCGCTTGTGGTTGAGCTTGGAACCATTACCGACCACCCCGGCCATTACTCTGACGGCAAAAATCCACTTGAAAGCCTTTATCTGCCTGTCCTGAATTAACATTTTATATTTTTGATTGTCCTATCCGGCCGCGTCGCATAAGTTCTCCTAAATTTTCAAGGCACAATTGCGACCAGGTCTCCATATTTTCCTTAATTGCCAATAGCTCCTTCTCGCTCATAAAGGAAAGTCGGCAGATCATCTGTTCTCGCTTTTTCACCTTTGGTTCCGTTAGCCGCCAGAAATGGATAATCCCCAGATGTACCTGGCCCACCTCGTTCGAATCGTCGTTTAAAAGTCCAACAATTGTATCCTCGTACTCGCTCTCGACTGTGATCTCTTCAGCCACCTCTCTTGCCACCGCATTCTTATATATTTCCGAATAATTATCATAGAACAGCGGCATCTGATCATCACAGGGGTTGATATGCCCCCCAATCCCAATCGAGACCTTATTTACCAGCCGCTGTTCCCCCGCTCGTTTTCCCCTTTGATAGCAGAGGTATTTATCTTCGTGGGCTATAATCACGTATGGAATCAACTGTTTATATTGTGTATTTTTTTCTGCTTCCGGCCGATCCCTGTATTCCAGTTCTTTTCCCCGCAATAGCCTTTTCAGGTAGTGCTCCACCTCAAAATTTACCCCGTGAAACGTTCCTAGTTCTTCATATATACTTCGTTTCACTACCAATACCTTCTCAATTTCAGCCATTTATTTAAACTCCTGTATCTACTTTTACTTTCTTTGACGATTCTATTTTACCCCATCTAAAAAGTCAATACTGTATTGTCACGCCACTAAATCAGGTCATTCGTCCCTACGGGACTAAGTGATATAGGTGGTCTCGAATCCCACCAGTGAACTGGTGGGCTATTTTCAGACGTTTCTGCGGGACTTAGTGAATAAATGGCGGGCACGGCCCGCCCTACAAGCTATTATCAGACGTCCCTGCGGGACTTTAGCAAAGCATGGTGTGTAATGTAACATTTTACTTTGACAGTTAAAGAGGTGGTTTAAGAACCCACCCTACAAGCCGACCCCTTTTAGGGGCTTTCCTCATGCCACCGGCTCTGCCGGTGATCGCTGATTTTAGATACTCCACTAATTATGCTAAAATAACCGCTGATTTCAGTATTGCCAATCTTGACAAAATCTGATATAAAACGTCTTAATGAAATTGCCAAAATTACAATTATACACAAAGATTTTTATCGGATTATTATTGGGAATCGTTTTTGGCATAACTGCCAACCGATTGGGATTTTCGGATTTTGTTTCTGATTATGTCAAACCGGTTGGTACTGTTTTTATCAGATTGATTTCTATGATCGTTGTCCCTTTGGTATTCGCGTCTTTGTTAGTGGGCACGGCCAGCTTGAATGATGTTCGTAAATTAGGTCGTATCGGCGGAAAAACCATCGCCTTTTATTTATGTACTACTGCTATAGCGATTGTTATCGGCTTATTGTTGGCCAATGTCCTGAAGCCTGGTGCGGGTCTTTCACCGGAGACAAAAGAGCAATTGATGTTGGACGGTAAAGAGCAGGCGGATATAAAAATTGAAACGGTCCTGGAAAAACCGACAGTTACGGACACCCTCTTAAACCTTATCCCTCGTAATCCCGTTAAGGCTTTTGCCGAGGGCAGGATACTGCAGGTCATCTTTTTTGCCTTGATAATGGGAATTGCTCTGACCATGATTCCCGCCGGGCGTGCCGAGCCGGTAATAAAATTTTTCGCTGGGGTTAATGATGTCATAATTCAGATTGTGCATATTATTATGAAGATAGCTCCTTACGGCGTATTTGCCTTGATTGCCTCTGTCATCGGTGATTTCGGATTGGGTATTTTACTTACGCTTCTTAAATATGCCGCCGTAGTGATTATTGGACTTGTTTTACATGTCGTAATCACTTATTCACTGGCTCTTAAAATATTTACCAGATTAAAGTTGGGTACTTTTTTTCGTGGGATTCGTCCAGCCCAATTGATTGCTTTCAGTTCCGGTTCCAGTTCCGCCACCTTACCCGTAACTATGGAATGCGCCGAGGAAAATCTCGGTGTTTCTCTGGAGGTTTCCAGTTTTGCCTTGCCACTGGGAGCTACTATCAATATGGATGGTACTGCGCTTTTTCAGGGGGTCTCAGCCGTTTTTATCGCTCAGGTGCTTGGTATGGATTTGAGTCTCTCTCAACAGTTGACCATCGTTCTTACCGCCACTCTGGCTTCCGTTGGTACCGCCGGGGCTCCTGGTGTTGGAATGATTACCTTGGCAATGGTCTTACAAAGTATTGGCGTACCTTTGCAGTGCATGGCTTTGATTATGGGTGTTGAGCGAATTCTGGATATGTGTCGAACAGCGGTGAACATTACCGGTGATCTTTCCTGTGCCGTGGTCGTGGCTGCCTCTGAAGGAGAACTGAAAGCCATATAGTATCTCAATTACCAATTATTTAAGGAGAATTCATTGCTCTCTTTCATTGCCCTTTGCGTTATATTGGCCGTGGGCCATCTGTTCCGTATGAAAATCCGTTTTTTGCGGCAGCTTTACCTGCCTTCCTGTGTAATCGGTGGCCTTCTGGCCCTGGCTCTCATACAGGGCATAAAAGGTTGCTATGCCCTTTGGCCGAACGAATGGCTGGCTCACGTAAATAATTCTTTTACTTTGTGGTCGCAGCCCTGGGCGAAACTACCAGGCTTTCTTATCAATATTGTATTTGCCTGTTTATTCCTTGGTATTCGTTTGCCTGGTGTCTCTCAATTATGGCGCCGGGCAAAATTTCAGGTTGCTTATGGCCAAATTGTAGCCTGGGGGCAATATGCCGTGGGCATTGGTCTCTGGTTGATTTTGCTTCAGTGGTTCTACCCTGACTTGCCCGATATGTTTGCCGGCATACTACCCGTCGGTTTTGAGGGTGGTCACGGAACCGCTGCCGGCCTGGGCCCGGTTTTCGAGCAATACGACTGGGCTGATGGAAAAGACTTTGCCCTCGCCAGTGCCACCTTTGGAATTCTCGGTGCCATTACTGTCGGTATGATCCTCATCAACTGGGCTGCCAGAAGCGGCTATACCGTACGCAAAACCAATCCTGACGACATCGAGGAAGACGATTCCATCAGTGTCATCCCTGTTGACCGACGCCCGATAGCCGGCAGACTTACCGTAAACTCTGATGCCATTGAATCGTTCAGCCTCCACATAGCGATTGTGGGCCTGGCCTGCCTGATCGGCTATCTCATTAAGCAGTCATTGTTAGTGGTGGAAAGCAGTATTCCATGCCTCAGTGAGATGGGATTGTTTAAGGGCTTTCCTCTTTTTCCTCTTTGTATGCTCGGCGGCCTGGTAATCCAGATATACGAGGAACGCTTTGACCGTCATAATCTGATTGACGTTGGCCTGACTCGTCGCATCCAGAACTCCGCCCTGGATTTTCTTGTAGTCGCCGCCATCGCCACCATCAACCTGAACGTGGTTATGAAGGGAATCGTCCCGCTGCTTATCCTCGTTGTGGCTGGTGTGTTGTGGAATGTCGGATGCCTGACCTTATTGGCCCGTCGTATCTTACCAGACGCCTGGTTTGAACGTGCTATTGCCGAGATGGGCCAGAGTATGGGAGTTACCGCCACGGGGTTGCTGTTGCTCAGGGTTGTTGACCCTGATTATGAATCGCCTGCTGCTGATGCCTTTGCCTGCAAACAGCTTATTCACGAACCTATTATGGGCGGCGGTTTATGGACCGGTGCTGCCATCCCATTGATCGCCACTATAGGGGCTTTGCCGGTTTTTGCCATTTCTGTCGGGGCTGTGTCCATTTGGCTGGCAATTGTATTCCTGCCCCGCCTCCTGCGCCGAACATGAAAGAGATTTTTTTTGCTTTGTTCGTAAATTACGGTTAATCAGGGAGATCGTGGCGAAATGGTTACCTGTCTGGAGTATGTAGGCATAATGCCTACTCACCTGTTGTTTGATCGCAAGTAAGATTTTCAGGCCTGTTTTTACTTTTGGAGCGAATCGTTATCGATCCTGTAATCTGCGGGTTTTAATCCTTTTTTATGTTTGCCCGTGCCAATTTGATTGGGATTATATTCGCCGACAAAATCAACCTTACTTTTAGCCGGAATCCTGTCCTTCATACCCACGCACCAGTAACAGCCGTTGATAAGCAGACGTCGGAATCCTTCGCTTTTCAGATCGCCCACATGGCCCATTGTGGTGGTGAAGACTCGGGCGGTTTTGCCCTGGGTGCCGGCATAAGTCTTAAGCCAGGCCACAGGTACGAGTTTCTTGTCAGGTTGAGGTTTATCTTTCGGGTCCATACCCACAAGCACCTGTCCCATTATCAACGGTTTGCAGTCCCCGTGCAGTGTTGAAATGGCGTAAAGATCGGAGGGTCCCCAAATATCATCACAGCCTTTCACGACAGGATGCTTTTCCATCCCTTTGGCGATAAGTCCGCGAGTACTTTCCTTTTTATGGCGGCCATAGTGGGCGACCCAGGTCTCACCCAAAACCTGGCGTCCGAACCCTCCATTAAATTCTTTGTTTCTGAAACTATATTTTGCGTATGGGCTGTCTTTATGTTTTTCATATTTGAACGCATGGGTTGCCGTTCTCAATCCCATAATCGGTTTGCCGGAGTTGATATAACCATCAATATATTTCATCTGCCTATCGGGAAGTTCGCGAAAACGGCTGAAAATAACCATCAGGTCCGCCGTTTCCAGATTTTCGAGGCCGGGGATATTATCGAGTGTTGAGGGATCGATCCGGCCGGTCCGCTTATTGACGGCAAACAGTACCGTGCACTTAAAGCCGTGATGTACAGCCGCGATTTTGGCGAACTGGGGAATTAACTCTTCTGAACGGTATTCGTCATCGCCGGCAATAAAGACTATGTGTCTGCCCTTGCCCGGGCCGTTTTTGCCCTCAAATACAATCCAGTGGTCATCGGCCAGCCCTGGATTGTCTAACAGGCATGTCAACCACACAAATGTTAATATCCAGATTTTCATTATATGTTTTATTGTGTGCATGGCACTCTTATTTATACGATAAAGTTACAAATGAAGCCATAGGAATTTTTGCAATTAGCCATATGCAGACTAAATGGTTTGGAGCTGCTGGAAATCGCAGAGTTCGTGCAGAGAACTATTTACCGTAACCGTACCGCTTTCTTCAAGTGCCGCGATGGGGTTCAGGCCGCCGGCAACTATCAACCCCACATGGCCGGTGGTAACGGGGATGTCCAGAAGCGGTTGATTGGGTTTGCCCATCATCAAAACCCCGCCCAGTCCGATTTTCTCAAGTCTTTCTAAGAGGTCTTTTGTGGCGGATAACGCGGCTATAGGGATTTCACGAAAACTGGCCCCGATACTGCCCGTTCCGGTGCTCACCGCCCGAACTACTGAAGTCATTTTGCTTTTAATAAAGATTTCCAATGGATCCAGAGTTGAACCATTGTAGTTTATAATCTGGCTGAAGCGAACCGGTATGCCATCACTCAACTCCAACAGGCCGCCGAATCGGCTGGTCATGCTTATTCCGTGGCTGAGCAGAATACCATTAATGGTAACCGAGCAAATTGTTCCGATGGTTGTATGATTATCGGGAACCTTGATATTTTGTATCATTTGGCTGGAGGAATTAATCCGCACGTATCGGCCCATTCCCAGTTTGGCATGAATGACGCGAGTTATCAAATCGAGGACATAATCAGTGTCCGATGTATTAATTGTAGATATATTTAAAATAACGGTTCCGTCCATACTGTTGTCGTCGAAATTCATCTGGTAGGTCAGTTTATCGATTCGGGAATTAACAAAACCGACTTTATCTATGGCTATAGCAACCTCCAGTTCTTTACGGCCAATCTCGGTAATAATGTGACCGCGACGTCCCAGATTTTTCGTCATCCCTTTCCGATCGGTCAGAGTAAGGTAATAGCGAACC
>DAOWIP010000011.1 GCA_030640865.1 Sedimentisphaerales bacterium
AGAGAAAAATCGTTTGGGCAGACAGGCAAATTGGGGCCGTTTCGGCCAGAGGGTCGGGGCAATTTGCCTGTCTGGGGACCCGAACGAATTTACTCGCTCTTAATGCCTGTTAAAACAATTACTTATGGTGGTGTAACACTTGGGAGTTGAATCCGCCCGGTATGTGAAAAGGCCTGTTTATTGCTATGTATATCTACTTGTTATACAAGTAGTTATGGGCGAGCAGCAAGATGCTGCCGTAAGTCATTGATATATCGGGAATTACCCATTTCCTTTTTCGGTGAACGAATGATAAAATTACTTGCTTCTTAATACTATTTTGCCTATCTTAACCCTAATGATGAGGGCAGAGCGAATGAGGGTATGGCATACTATGCCCGTACTGGTTGACTTTGGATTTTTAGAGTATAATGACAACGATGTTAGGCATAGATATAAGTGAAAAAATGATACGGGTGGTGCGGCTGCGGCGGCGTGGCAGCGGGTTTCTGCTACTGCCTCCGTTAGAAGTGCCGATAGAGCCGGGGCAGGCGGACGATCCGGTAGCTCTGGGCAAACGGTTGGGCGAGGCGCTGCGCAGCCGAGGCTGGTATAAGAAAAAAGCGGTAATGACGCTGCCGGATCGGCTTTGCTTTATCCGACGGCTGCCCAAAGAGATAATGAGAAGCGCGCACGCCAAAAGCAACGGACACCTACACAAAACAACAGTAGAGAATCTACTGAACATCGCCCGGCAAACAATGCTGGTTCCGGCGGAAGACCTGGTACTCGATCTCTGGACGAAAGGAAGTTTGCTAACGGCGAAAAAACCCGCAGAGATCGAGCGGGAAGGAGTGGTACTGCTGGGGGCAGCACAAAAGTCAGTAGTAGAGTTTTGCCGGGAGTTGGCTGCAGCGAGCGGTATAAAAATGCTGTCTCTGGAACTTCGCCCCCTGGCGGCGATTAACGGACTACTGTTTAACTGGAATGAGGCACCAGAAGAAAATATCGCGGTGGTATTTCTTAGTTCTCAGCAGGTTGATATAGCGTTTATGGACGCTGAAGGACTCTTCTCTCTGCAAACACTGAAACCGCCTTCAGGACCTGATGTTTCCGTCGAGGATAGCGAGACCGCCTTCCTGAATCAATTACCGCGTGTTTTCAATACCCTAAAACTGTCCGAGCCGGATCGCGTTCCGCAACGAGTTTTTATAGGCTCCGGCAGCAAACTGATTAGCTCACTACAGCCGTTGGCCGAGCGGTTACGTCAAAAAACAGGGATTGAAGTGTCAATATGCTCACCAGAGGCAGGTCTGTCTGTTTTGGGCGTCCGCAAAGAGAATCAAGATCGCTCGTCGGAGGCGGAGTTCAATGTTCCTCCAGGCTCCAACATTCCCACGGCTGTCGCGGACACGGCGGATTTTCAACCGGCTATCGGCGCGGCGCTGGACGGTCTGGCAGCTACTCCAACGTGGTTTGATTTTCGACACCCACAAGGAAGATTCTCAAAAAAGAAAAAACCAATATCATGGAAGCCGTTTGTCTTCGCTGGGGCGACATCGATTCTGTTGGGCTGCGCATTCTGGCTGAGCCTGGTTCAACAGAAGATTACGGAGCGGGATCGACTGAGTGTCAGTCTGAACCAATTGCAGCCGGAACTGGAAAAGATGGCCAAGGCAAAAAAGAACTGGAATCTCTTCCGCTCATATTTGCCGAGTAGCCAGGGAGGCGATCGGCTCAGCTACCTGAATATACTTTACGAAATGAATCAGATAATGCCCAATACCAGAGAGGCTTACCTGACTTCTCTGACAATTATCGGTAAAAAAAGCATCTCACCCACAACTCAGAGCGATATAGTCATTATAGGCCGAGTGAGTAAGGGTGATGTGATTACAGGCAAAGTCGGCCCGGGTGAAGAAACAACGGTCAAAGTCAGTCCGCAGGAGGCAACGTCGGCGAAGGACAGCCAAACTGATGTCTCGACGGGGTTTATCGCCCGGTTGAACAATTCAAATCTGTTCCGCAAGGCTGAGCAAGCGGCTTCCCTGACGCTGGACGACACAGACAACCTGTATCCCTTCAGTTTTTCGGTAACCTGCAACCTGCGTCGAGCGGAAAAAAATCCAGTCAAACCATGAAACAACCCAAAAGACATATTATTGTTGTGATTTTTATTTGTGCCCTGGCGGCATTAGTGGTGGGCCGGACAGTAACGTGGCGGATGTGGGAATATCTGAACAAACTGAACCAGCAAATCGAAAAAGACCAGGTTCTGCTGGCCCAGGCCAAAGAAGAAATCAAGGAAAATGCCGAATACCTTGATAAATGGGACAATATCAGCGGATTCCAGGAAGTGGCGGTGGAAGAAAGCCAGCGAAAATTCTCGGCCTACCTGCAGTCCCTGATTGAATTTGCCGATTTAAGTCCGTCAATCCGGCGACCAATGGAAGGCCATGATCTGTTTCAGGAACTCGGCTATACACTTACCTTTTCGGCCGACCTGGAAGATCTGGTGGAGTTTCTGGCTAAGCTGGACGCATCAGAACGTCTGCTGCTCCTGGACCGACTCGAAATAACCAATAAATGGAAAAGCTCCTTTGGAGGACTGTATGAAATGAGAGTGCCCAGCTCCAAAGACCTGCTGGTGAAAGTAACGTTTTCGATTCCAGCGGCGCCGGAGCCGAGCGAGACCGTGATCGAGGATGAAGAGTGGAGAGTAGAGGGTAAAGAGTAAAGAGTAGAGAGTGGTATAGAAAATGATGGTTAGTAAGACAAGTATAATTTGTAATCGACGGCAGAGGCTATTGAGTTGCGGGAGCGGTACGGCCGGCTGGTGGTGCTTTATGTGTTTTCTGGCGTGGATGTTAGTCTGTTCGGCGGCGATCTCGCGTGCCGCGGACAAAGTAAAAATAACAGAAGATAACAAGTCGGCCCAAACAGAAACAACCAAGGTGAAAGAAGCCAACGTTGATCAGATGAAAGCCGCCATTATCCGGAAAAATATCTTTCGGCCGGGACGTGTTCCGCCGGCCTCGATCCGCGAGACAAGCCCGGACTTAACAATGCGCGAGATGTGGCCGATGAGTCTGGATCGGCCCTTCAGGGTAATTGCCTGCGATACCATCAACGACATATCGCAGGTCTATTTACAGTTTGACAATCCGCTGGTGGTACGGCCGTATAAAGTGGGAGATGTGATTCAGTTTATAGTAACAATTCTGGAGATAAAACCGACTTTTATCCGCTGTAAATATGACAATAAAAAGGTCCGTATCGATACGGGAGAGACCAGCGATGACGCCCTGACGCGTCTGCGGGGCTTCGACGGCAGGGACTATGAATTTAAGGGCACTACGGTTACAGACGACGTTGCATTTGCCTTTTTCCAGATCGCCGGCCGGCCGGGGCTGGTCCGCGCGGAAGTGGGCGATTGGTTAGGACAAGACCAAATCGTGGCAATAGAACCCGGTATGGTTACAGTGATACTCGAAAATGGCGAAGAGATATATATACCCTGATAAGTTTCTCGGCCGAAGACTGCTGCTCACCCCAGTATGTTTCCTGTTTATACTGGGGCAGAACGGCTGCGGCTGGACCGCAACGTCAAAAATGCCGTGCAGCCCGAAAAAACCTGTGCTTCCGCTGACCGGTGAGGCGGCAACACGGTTTTATCAGCAGGCCCGGAGTAAATGCGAGAATCCCGGTCCTGTCGAGGGCGGCAGAGATGGGGTAAGTGAACTTGTGTTGACTTACATCAGTATCGGCCGAGATTTTTATGAACCAAAGGGGCCGGACGGTTTCGTACTGCGGGTTACGCCGTTGGACAAGCATTACCAGACAATACAGACCGCGGCAAACATAACAATAATACTCTACGGCGGCCAAGGCGGTCAAGCCGAACGGGACAGGAACACCTCTCTGAAATACAGAAAGGTGCCACCCAGCCAACCGTTGCGTCTCTGGCATGTGCCGGCAAGTGAACTGGCTGACTATTGGATGCCGTCTCGACTTCTAAATGGATTTCTCTTTCGCCTCGAATGGGTGAGGGAAGTATCGCCTGGCGACTATATACTCCAGGTGCTTTATGACCGTCAGGAACAAAATGGAACACAAACGATATGCCAGAAGGTGTTTTTTCAAGATCAAATGCCACGGCAGAAAAAGGGACAGTTGCCGTAAAGGCACAGAGGAACAAAGGAACAAAGGAACAAAGGAACAAAGTAAATAATATGAAACCACGGATTATAAGAGGAAATATTGATGATGAGGCCTTTTAAAAAAACCAGTTACGCGTGTTTTAAAGAGTTTTTATATTACAGGTTCACAGTGGCAGCCACGGTGATTGCGCTATGCGTAACAAGCTCCGGGCCGCTCTATGGGCAGGCCAATGACAAGCCTGAAAAGGCGGCACCGGCGAAGACGCCAGCTAAATCGACAGCGAAGGCACCGGCGAAGAAGGCTGCCAAACCTCCGGCGAAGGTGCCGGTCAAGCCGCCGGCGAAAGTAGTTCCCAAAAAGATTAGCGCCAGCGTATATTATCACGAACTGGAGCCGAGGCAGCTATTTCAGATTCTGTCGGGTACATTTCAGGTACAATTTGAAGGTGTAGAGGCGGTTACCGGGCCTATCACACTAATCAGCAAAGAAAAAGTGGATATGAAGGGTATGCTGCAATTGCTGAATGATGTGCTGGCCAAGCAGAACAAAGCGGCTCAACAGAAAGGCCAGGTTATTCACATTGTGCCGAGGCAGGACCTGGAAAATATCACTATACCACTCAGGTACACCAAGCCTCAGAAGGTAATCGGAACTCTCAAGGCACTATATATGGATCCATCGGTAGAGAAGCCCGAGGACAAGGCCCATCGTCCATCTTTTATTGGTGAGCATCCGACGGGCCAGGCTGTTATTGTCTGGGGGCCGCGAGAAGTATTGAGTGAAATTGAAAAATACGTCAAAGATAAACTTGATACGAAGAGGGAGGAGACCGGTCTGGTTGCCGCGCCGGAGGAGATTAAACGCGTTAAAAAGAATATACCGGTTAAATACGCCGACCTGGAAATGGTGGCGCAATTCCTACGAGATGTATATCTGATACATCCCGGAGCGACAGCCGAGGAAAAGGCTCACCTGGCCTCGGCCATCGTGCCGCATCCCAAACGTTCGCTAATCGTGGTGGTGGCCCCGGCGGAGGTGATAGCGGAGATAGAAAAAGTGGTCTCTGAGGAACTGGACGAAGCACCATCAGAGCCGCCCAAGCCGCCGATGTTCCAGGAATATATTTCACTGGAATACATAGACGCGATGGAATTTGTTTATATTCTCAGGAACGACGAAACACTGACGGAAGGCCAAAGCTGGCTGTTCAACATAAAAGACTTCAAAAGGCCCGCCAATCTGTTGAACAAACTTAAGAACCATCAGGACCCTTTGGGCCAACTCATCAAAGAACAATTCTCTCAAAAGATGCTGACTCTGCTGGAAACCTATGACGGTATTGTACCATCCGAGACCCTCAAAGAAACCCT
>DAOWIP010000045.1 GCA_030640865.1 Sedimentisphaerales bacterium
CCCCGAACGAATTTTCTCGGTGGTAACACATTATTGTTTATGCTGTTATGAGCGTTGCACTTCAGATTAAAATTCAGGAGTAATTAAATATAAAATTTTTTGGAAGGAGTCGAAGATAATGAAAAAGTCAATCAAGGGAATCATGCTGTGGGCAGTAGTGGGAACGGCTATTCTAACTCAAGCCGGCTACTGTAATTCCGGCGAACAAATTACCGTTCGTCCGGTAGAAATCAACAATATGCTGCACAACCCTGATGTGGGATGGTGTTTATACATATTCGGATGGGATTCGATAGAGGATAGTACCGTCAATTTGACCGGGGACGACGCCCCACTGTTCGATGTTGTGGTATTGGATTTCATGTGGGTGCATCTCGAGCCGGAGAATAATGTTTTTGACTGGAAGAAGATGGACGCCATTATCGACTACTGGACAAAACGGGGGAAGCAATACAGTATGCGAATCTGTATGGCTCATTATACCCCTCTATATAAAGAGACGAAGGAATTCTGGTGGGAGACAAGCGGGCCTCCGGCCTGGCTGTTCGACGAGCTTGGTTGCGGATACCAGGAGATGAAGATTACCAGAAAAAAAAGAACCCACATCCTGAAACGTCCTAACTACTATGACCCGATTTTTATTAAGCAGCATCAGGAATTTCTGGATGCCCTGGCAGCCCATTATGACAAACCCGATAACAAATCCGCCTTTATGGAAATTCGTTCCTACGGCAGATGGGGGGAGTGGTGGGACAGTGGCTTCAAGTGGGCCGACAGTAAGCAGAAACGCGATACCCTGGCAGCCCTTATCAGGCAGTATCCGAAGACTCTTAAGCACACCCCATTTTGCATCCCAGGCTATAGAGATGATAATTATTCAAGCCTGGATGATTATATGTATAAAATGGCTTACGATGTGTCTGAAAGTCTGGGGGTGATGAACCGCCGGGACGGTCTTCCAAAGCCGTTTGAATCTCCGGATTATTGGAACCAGCGAATGTGGAGGCATTGGCCGAAAATCCCGTGCGTTGGAGAACTTAACAACTATATAGGTTTTGACCGGAAGGACTATCAATCTTTTATGGATTACCACATCAACATCGGCCATACCTGGGTATATAACCGGAAATTGTATAATGAGCATACCAGCGACTACCGGCATCTTTACGAGGCGGGGTTAAAAGCCGGCGGCCTGGGCTACCGCTTTGCCCTTACCTCGGCCACTTATAACAAACAGGTGTCAGCCGGCGGCAGGTTCGCCCTTAATCAAACCTGGGTGAATCATAATGTCGGCAGGGCTTACAGGGTCTATCCGCTGAAGGTATATTTCATCGACCCGGATACCGACCGGGAAGTCTGGAGCGGCATAGACGAAAACTTCGACCAGACGCCGTGGATAAAAAGGCAAAGTTACCGAGTAACATCCAAATTCTCCATGCCGGCTGATCTTCCGCCCGGTACCTACGATCTGCGGATCGCCATGGTGGACGGCACGGGAGCACCCAGGATCGCCCTGGCAATTGCCGGCGACGACGCGCAAAAGAGATTTCGAATCGGTAGTGTTATTGTAAGTAATTAAGTATAAATTTTTTTGGAAGAAGTCGAATGTAATGAAAAAGTCAATTAGGAAAATCATGCTTTGGACAGCGGCGGTAACGGTGATTCTGATTCTGGTCGGTTCCCGTAGTTATGGTGAACAAATTACCGTTCGTCCGGTAGAAATCAACGATATGCTGCACAACCCCGATGTGGGATGGTGTTTATGGACGTTCGGATGGGATTCGGTAGAGGACAGTACTGTCAACTTGACAGGGGACGACGCTCCTCTGTTTGATATTGTGATATTGGATTTTATGTGGGCGAATCTCGAGCCGGAAAATAATGTTTTCGACTGGAAGAAGATGGACGCCATTATCGACTACTGGACAAAACGGGGAAAACAATACAGCATGCGGATTTGTATGTCTTATTATACCCCCCTCTATAGGGAAACAAAGGAATTCTGGTGGGAGACATGCAGTCCTCCAGCCTGGCTGTTCGACGAGCTTGGTTGTGGATACGAGGAGAAGAAGAGTACCAGAAACAAAATAACCCACACCCTCAGACGTCCCCATTACTACGATCCGATTTTCCTGGAGCAGCATGAGGAATTCCTCAAGGCGTTGGCCGCCCATTATGACAAACCTAACAACCGGTCCGCGTTTATGGAAATTGTTTCCCACGGCAAATGGGGGGAATGGCGGGGGGACAGCTATTTCAAGTGGGCCAACGTCAAGCAACAACACGACACCCTGGCCGAGCTTATCAGACAGTATCCGAGAAATCTTAAGCACACACCATTTTGTATTCCAGGTTACGTAAAGAGAAATGAGACTTATTCAAGCCTGGATGACTATATGTATAAAATGGCTTACGATGTGTCTGAAAGTCTGGGGGTGATGAA
>DAOWIP010000009.1 GCA_030640865.1 Sedimentisphaerales bacterium
AGGGCGATATTCTCGACGCTGTACGCCTGGGCTGCGCGAATGAGCTTTCTCTGTCGATCCAGGCCGAGGTTGGCCCGGAACTCGGTGTGGAGCTTACCGAACAGGCAGGCAGACGACTGGTCCATCTGGTGAACTACCGGTCCGACAAACCCGGCAAAAAAACACCTGTCAAAAACATCGTAATCCGTCTGTCTCTGCCTGCCGGACATCATGTCAAGACCGTGTGCTTAGCCGGCCCCGAACGGAAACAAGACCTTCAGTTACCTTTTAAGGAGCAAACCGGCTTTGTAACGTTCACCGTCCCTAAGGTCAATATATACGAAATCGCTGTAGTTACGATGGAATAACTCAGCAGGTGTAGCCCGGACAAAAAGCAGGGTATGGCCAGCCGCAAAGCGGCTGATTAAAAAAGTCCTAATGTTACGCTTCAAATTAAAATGCGCCGAGCAGTATAATTATCGAATCTGGGAAAAGCATAACTTTACGGGAGCAAAAAGACCCTGCGGCGATCCTGTACTCAGCGGCCTTTTTAATGGCTTTTACGCTTGGTACCTGGTGGGTGGCAGTGCCGTTCATCTTGAAGCGGCTGGGGGGCAGTGAAGCGGATGTGGGCAATGTTTTTGCGGCGCAAATGGGCTGTTACGCGTTAGGTTGTATGATCACCGGAACACTTCTTGGCCATTTTCATCCCCGGCGGATACTGCTGTTGGGGGTGCCGGTAATGACCCTGCTGGCATCTGCTATGTGTTTCGTGCTTTTATGGCCCCCGCCGGAAAACTTCCCACTCAATCAGGTGGGGTTGCTGATAATACTGTTCGGGTTGACGGGGATGTTCATGTCGTTTTTTTGGCCATTCATTATGGCATGGATTTCGACCGGTCACGAGGGGCGTGACCTGAACCGGCGTCTGGGGCATTTCAACATTTCCTTTTCGGGTGGAGGTCTTCTCAGCCCCTGGCTGGGAGGGTATCTGGTGGAAAAAAGCTCCCTTCTGCCGCTGGTACTGGCGGTGGCAACTCTGGCTTTGTGCTTTTTGGCTTTATGCCTGGCGGGTCGTTACCGTCAGAACAATACCATATCGACAACCCCCGAAAACAACTTGTTACCAGATGATATAAATAAGACTTTATTGCCCACATTCCGCCGAATAGCCCGGATCGGACTGTTGTTTTCGTGCATCTGTTTTGGGGTAGTCCGGACGCAATTGGGACTATTGTTCAAATATGAGTTGAACTTTTCGGAAACGGATTTCGGGATGGTGATGACGATATTCGCGGCAGCAAATTTTGTCTTGTTTGCGGCGGTGGGCCGATGGCATTTCTGGCGCTATCGACTGAGTTTTCTGGCCGGGGCCGAGGTCATCTCGATTATTAGTGTTTTGCTGATTCTCCTGGGGGGGCCATTGTGGATGTTTTTTATCATAGCCGTCATACTGGGGAACGGATATGGTTTTATTTATTCATCCCACCTCTATTACGGTGTATCGGGAGGAAAAAGGCGTTCCGCTCGCATGGCGATCCATGAGATAATCCTGTCGTCAGGAATTGTCATCGGTTCTCTGATGGGGGGATATTTAAGTGAACATGCCGGCCCGTATATGCCTTATTGGTTTGCCTTGGCCGCGATGGTGGTATGTATAACAGTTCAGGGGATTGTGTGGCTTATCCTGCCACCACGCGGCGGCGCTTCGAATCAGGATTCAGGAAAAAGGCATCCTGATGGAAAAGTAACGCTGTAGTACTAACAGAAGTTTTGCAAAAGTTTTGTACTAATAGGCATCACTTAGAGGCCTTGTCGCAAGCTCCAGCGGTTCGGGGGTAATTTTTTCTTCAACTGTTATCATCAAAGCCAGGTCCCGCGAAAATTGGATCGCTCCGGTACGGCTCAGATGGCATCCGTCAAGTGAATCATACCGGAGTTGATCGACGTTCAGCCATCTGCCGCCGGCCTTTTCAAACGCGACGACAAATTTATGTTCCTCAAAACCACCATGTGAGTTCTCAAATTCGACCATTTCCCTGATCGTCGGCGGACGAAAGGCATAAGCCTTGATGCCACGTTGATGCCAGAGAGCTACGCGACTCAAAAGATCGGCAACGATTCGGGGTGAAACCGGATTATTATTGAATATGTTCACGGCGTCGCGCAGATAACCGCTGAAGTCCCGCAAGGATGGTACATAGTAGGCCGAGGCCCAGCCGTCAGGAAACGATCTGTGGTATTTTCGCCGCCGATCAGGCGGGACGAACACTCCCCCAAACAACTCGTTGAATTTTAACGGTTCCGTGAACCGCAGTAGTTTGTTAAACGACCGTGCAATTGTAACTGAGCAATAAGAATAGCTATTCCGGGCCTGTATAAAACTGTTTCGAGTTGCCATTACCTTGGTGAGTGATTGAGGAGAGATTCCGAGAATAATCATTTTATTTGGGCTGTGGGGGTCGAGAACTTTTTCTATCGCGGTTAGATACTCGCAGGAATAACCGTTTCCGCCAAAAGCGTAATTCACGATCCGTAACCCCTGAAGAGATTGTTTCATTTGTCCAGGCGAGACGCCATTACCAGTGCGTGAATCACCCGTTACGACTACGTCCGCACAACCGGTCCAGTCATACTTTATCACCAGCGGCCCGCTGTTATCGCTAACGCGAGTACCTCCGAGCAGCAGTATCATCCCAGCGGTTAGACACAGAGCTAATGCTGCCCGCTCACGTAATAAAACATGCAGTAATTTGCGGTATTGATTTTTTTTGTTATTGACCAGCATAATTAAAAAGGCGGATTCAACTCCCAAGTGTTACACCACCATAAGTAATTGTCTTAGCAGGCATTAAGAGCGAGCAAAATCGTTCGGGGCCCCAGACAGACAAATTGCCCCGACCCTCTGGCCGAAACGGCCCCAATTTGTCTGTCTGC
>DAOWIP010000360.1 GCA_030640865.1 Sedimentisphaerales bacterium
ATTGAGATAACATTGGTGGGTATGTACGCTGATACTTCTCCTTCGAGTGTTTCAATGATCGGCAGTGCGGTCAGCGAGCCGCCGCCCATATCGTCGCTCAGTTTGACCGCTCGTTCCAGAAGGCGACTGTGCAGGTAGAACACATCGCCGGGGTACGCCTCACGGCCCGGCGGTCGGCGCAGCAGCAGCGATACCTGGCGATACGCTTGTGCCTGTTTGGTAAGATCGTCATAGACGCAAAGTGTATCGCGATTTTCTTCGTACATAAAATACTCGGCGATGGTAACGCCGGCATAAGGCGCAATGTACTGCATCGGGGCCGGGTCGGCGGCGGACGCGTTCACCACAATCGTATAATCCATCGCGCCGTGCTTTCGTAATATCTCGACAACGCGGACCACGGTCGATTCTTTTTGGCCGATGGCGACATAGACACAAACGATGTCCTTATTCTTTTGGTTGATGATGGTGTCAATCGCGATAGCGGTTTTTCCGGTCTTGCGATCACCGATAATCAGTTCCCGCTGACCGCGGCCGATAGGGATCATCGAATCGACGGCCTTGATCCCGGTTTGCAGAGGTTCGGTAACCGGCTGCCGATCGGCGATGCCGGGCGCTATTATTTCAAGTGGCTTGCGTAGTTTAGTGGTAATTGCCGCTCCACCGTCCAGTGGTTGGCCAAGTGGGTTGATTACTCGGCCTAACATTTCCCTGCCAACCGGCACCGAGAGCAACTCGCCCGTGCCGTGAACCTCGTCGCCTTCTTTGATACCAAGATAGTTGTCATAGACCACTGCTCCGATCGAGTCTTCTTCGAGGTTGAAAACCTGGCCGTATTCGCCGTTCTCGAACCGCAGCAGTTCGCCGGCCATAGCGTTGTTCAGGCCGTATATTCGGGCGATCCCATCGCCGACCTCCAATACGCGTCCGACGTCAGAGACATCGAGTTCACTCTGAAACTGGGCGATCTCCTGTTTGATGACGCTGGTTATTTCTTCGACTTTAAACTTCATTTTCTCTTCTGTTTTCTTTAATTTATCATTGTTTATTTTATATTGAGTCTCGTAGGGTAGGGTCTTACCCTACGCGGTTTTCTTTCTTAATTCAATATTTCTTTAATTCGACGTTCGATGTTGAATGTTCGATGTTCTTTTCTTCTGTCTTTCTCACCACTCACAACTCGCCACTCACAACTTACTCATTGTTTGGGAACGTAATTTTTTTGTTAATTGTCGTAAGCTGCCTTTGACGGAGGCGTCCATAATCGTATCTTCGATATTCAGAAACATCCCCCCTATAATCGAGGGATCGACCTGGTATTGAAGAGTAACATTTTTCCGCAACGCTCGGCCGATCTGTTCGGTCAGTCGGGTTTTCTCGCTGTCGGACAGTTCGATGGCCGTAGTGAGCACGCCTTTAACTCGTCCGGCCTGTTTGTCTTCCAACTGTCCGAAACAGTATTTGATTTTAGTCAGCAGGTTCAGTCTGTCTTTGGCCGCGACCACCTTGAGAAAGTCCAGCATTAACGGGCTGAACCGGTTTTTAAATATGCGCATCAGAACGGCGGTTTTCTGTTCGCGATTCAGGACCGGATTTTCGAGGAAGATTTTAAAATCAGGATTGTCCTTAATTAATTGTGCCAGTTGTTCCAGTTCCGTTCGCAGAGTTTGCATTTGCTGCCGCTCATTGGCAAGTTCGAATATCGCCTCGGCATATATCATAGCGATTGAGTTGGAATTGTCCGCAGCCAATACGGCTCCTTTTTCTCGGTTGGTTTTATTCGTTTTTCGTTGTGTTCCGAAGTTTGTTTAAGGATTCCTGCAACAGTTCACGGTGATCGTCAGGGGTGAGAGTCTTGCCGATAATGCCGGCGGCCATTTCGGTTGCCAGTTCCGTGGTCTGCTCGTAAAGCTCTTTGAGTGCATGGTCTTTGGCGGACGCGATGTCGCGTTCCGCCTTGGCGCTGATGAGTTGAGCTTCCTGCTGTGCCTTTTGCCTGAGCTGCTCGGCTATATGAAGGGCCTCGTCACGTCCCTTCTCAATGATCGACTTAGACTCCTGCTGAGCCTGGGCTAACTGCGCCTTATACTCAGCCAAAGCTTCATCAGCTTCTTTGTGAGCCTTTTGAGCCTCTTCAATCGAGCTACGTATGTTTTCCTCACGCTTTTGCAGGCCAGTCAAAATCGGACCCCATGCCCATTTGCCAAGAAATACCAACAAAACAATAAAAACAGCAATAGTAAAAACGGCTGTGCCAAGACCACCGGAAAAAATGTCCGGACCGCTACCATGTTCGTCGGGGGTGCCGCTATGAGAATCCGCGGCCCATACCATCCCCACAGGTATCAGCATAAAACACAACAACAAGATAAAACCCTGCCGCAACATGGTTTTCTCCTATGACTATCCGAGTTAGACAGCATGGGCTGAAGCCCATCCTACAGAACTATCCGAGTTTGTTCACCGCCAACAGGCAAACCACGATGGCAAAGAAGGTAAAACCTTCGATCAAAGCCGCAGAGATAATCATACTCGTAAAAATACGTCCGCCAGCCTCAGGCTGACGAGCAATGCTCTCGACGGCAGTACTGGCGATATGGCCAATACCCTTAGCGGCTCCGAAAACAATCAAGGCTGTGCTAAGCGAAGCGCCCAAAATAGCCAGACCCTGATCGCCAAAAATCTGAAGTCCCTCTGCCAACATATTACAATCAAACATTTTTTGACCTCCAAGTCATATTATTTACCACAACAGTGAAAACGCGGGCCACAGGCCCGCCCTACTAATGCTCCGGATGTACGGCGGCGCCGATGAACATCGTTGTCAAATACGTAAAGATATAGGCCTGTAAAAAAGCAACAAAAAGCTCGAGCAGGCTAATAGCTGCACAACCCAAAATAGTAACGCCGCCAATAGTGTAACTGCGGGCCATGAACGCCAGTCCCAACATCGCACCCAATACCGTATGGCCGGCGAGCATATTGGCGAAAAGACGTATGGCCAGGGCAAACGGCTTGACCAACGAGCCGATGATTTCCAGAACGTACATAACAGGCATCAAAGGCCAGGGCACATGAGGAATGAAATTCCTGATATACCCCCAAACCCCCTGCTGACGAATACCGGAAATATGTATCATTATAAAAGCGATAACGGCCAAGGCACCCGTTACCCAAATGTTCGCTGTCGCAGCACCACCGAGATGCTCAAGCCTATATCCGGAAATCAGATAAAAAATGCCGTCAGTAGGAATCATACCCAATAAATTGCAAAATAATATAAAAAAGAAGGTGGTCCAGAGAAATTTGATGAACCGGTCGGTATTATCTCCCAAAACCGGCCGAGCCACTTCCTCACGGATAAATACGCATATCGCCTCGAAGAAATTGGACAACCCACAAGGAACCATCGACCACCGGCGCGCCGCGAGAGGCAATATAACCAGCATCAGAATCGCCGCGACCAAAACCATCAACATGTGATTGCTGAATTCGATTTCGGTGCCTGGTATGATGAACAACGAATGCTGTACCACATGGTCAAGCGGGCTTTCAGAGGCCAGAATATACAAGTTAATTTTTACCATTTGTTATCGTAATCGTTCGCGTTTTTTATATGTTGTTTGTTCAACCCCTTCTATAAATAGAGGCGGTCAGTCAAGATAAATTTTGGATTATAGGTAATTTTTTATGTTATTCTACTCATGGCAAGGCGTATCCTCTCTGGTCAGCGGTTTCCTTTCCGTTAACA
>DAOWIP010000515.1 GCA_030640865.1 Sedimentisphaerales bacterium
ACCAACCTTACAAGGCCGACGTAATTGAGACAGACAAAATGAAGGTAACATCGCTTGGTAACATCTATCCGGGCGAATCGGATTTCACGCCGCCCGGTGCCGATTATTTATTGCGACTGATTCGTTATCAGCCGAACGAGGTACTTCGTCCGGACATTACGATCTCGGCGTCGCCGGATGAGGGAATCGCCCCGTTGAAAGTGAAGTTTCGAAGTTCTACGGAATCGGACCAGGTGCGATATCTTTGGAAATTCGGTAACGGGATAACCTCAACCGAGGCAAACCCAACGTATATGTATGACAAACCAGGTTTTTATACAGTCTCGCTGAGGGTGATCAATCGGACGGACCGGGAAACCACAAGGTTTTTACATCTGATGGTGGATGCCGATCCGGGTACTCCGATTGTGCGGGTTGGTGTCCCCAAGGGCGACACGCCGCCGGTAACCCTGCACGGCCCAATCGAGCGTAACAAGGACGGCGTTTATAATCTGAGTGAGGGCAAACCGTGGAAGTGCATTCGGGTTGGCGATAAACCGCTGATGGAACTTGAAGAACTGCGTTCTTTTACTATTATGGGCTGGTTGAATCCCGCAAGCCTGAATGTCGGCAGTAGTGGCAGCCGGATTGCGTTTAATCTGAATAATAATTGCGATTCAGGATTTGATCTTGTATGCCTCAGTGACGGGCGGCTGAGGCTGTCGATAAATGAATTGTCGGATAATGTTCTGAATTTTAGTTCGCCGGGGAAGCTATGGGCAAATCGGTGGGTGTTTTTCGCGATAACCTATGATGGAACTAAAGCCAAAGATAATGTCTGCTGGTATTTTGGTGACGAGGGCGCCCCGGCCCAGCTTGATCGGACTGTAAGTTACTCGCGTGGCCCCACCGGAAGGGGCAGTGGTATGCTGACCATTGGAAACTGTAACAAAACCATCCAGCAGCAGGGACGAGATCGACAATTTCACGGCAAACTGCGCAGGATTATGATTTTCGGCAGCCGCTTCGGACCGCTCGGAGCACTGCCATTAACAAAGATTCGCAAACATCAGCAAATATACGCACCGCGTATAAATTCTACTTGAAAGGTTTGAGCCAGATTATGCTTTTGTATTTGTTGAGCCCATTGTGTGATCTGGTCATGTGAGTCGGAAGTTGCAAAGAGGCACGATCCACTCCCGGTCATGTGCACAGGAGAGATGCCGATATTTTCGATTTCACATCGCAGTTTTTCGAGAGGCTCGATGAGTCCCATTGTTACGTCTGTTAAAGAGTTGATGCCTTTGGTTATCAGGCCGTCCAGATCACCGCGTCGAAGAAAATAGCTGACTTGCTGCATATCCTCCTGAACGCGGGCATTGTTATAGGTATAGTGTTGATATATTTTGCCTGTGGAAGTATGGATGTCTGGTGCGATCAGCAGAATTGAACGGCTGCAATGGTGCGGCAGTTCCTTAACGATTTCGCCTCTGCCGGTACAGACCGCGACTGGTCCGTGCAGAAAAAAGGGCACGTCTGAACCGAGTTGAGCGGCGAGTTTGTCCAGTTCCTCACTCGGCAGATTCAGTTCCCAGAGTCGGTTCAACCCTGCCAGACAGGCGGCTCCGTCACTGCTGGCGCCTCCGAGGCCGGCACCGGAGGGGATACGCTTGTTCAGATAAATTTCTATTGCCGGTTTGATTTGTGCATGTTCAGCCAGGAGTTCAGCGGCGCGACAGACCAGATTATCGCTTGTTTCGGGACACCCCAGGCCTGCGCAGTGAAGTTGGATTCCCGGTTTGCCGGACATCCGCAGTTGCAATTCGTCATAGAGGTTGACCGTTGCCATTACTGTATGCAGGTCGTGGAAGCCATCCGCACGCTTATCAAAAACCACCAGTGACAAATTCAGTTTAGCCGGCGGCCGCATAGCGACTGTTCTTACGGTGGACATAATATTATCACTATCGAACATAGGTGGCACCACAGATTATTCCCTGAACAGCTAAATCTACAACCTTACTTATATATGCCGAACTTTCGGTGCTGGCGTCAACCTTGACAAAACCCTTCCAATCCGTTATTTTTCGTTATTGTAATCTCGATGGCAGGTATGTCAACGGTAAATTATATCTGTAAGACAGGAGAAAAAAATTGGATGATAATATTAAGTGCTGTAGCGGGGAAGGCAGGCCCGGTGTAAGTCGCTGGCATTTGCATCGCCGTTTATATGATTGGGTTTTGCACTGGGCTGATACTCCCTATGGTGCCTGGGCGTTGTTTATCATGTCTTTTGCCGAGTCGAGTTTTTTCCCTGTGCCGCCGGACGTTCTGCTGGCGCCGCTTACCTTGGGATCACGTCGAAAATGGTGGCGGTTTGCCCTTAGCTGCTCATTGGCCAGTGTGATCGGTGGAATATTCGGATACGCGATCGGGCACTGGTTATGGTTCACGGGGGATGGTTATAGTAAGTTGGCCATTTTTTGTTTTGCTCACATTCCAGGTTTTGGAGAAGTACAGTTCATTAAGGCGCAGGAATGGTACAGCAATTGGTCTTTTTGGGTGGTTTTCGCGGCCGGTTTTACACCGCTGCCGTATAAGGTGATTACGATAACTGCCGGGGCGTGCGACATTCACTTCGGAGTATTCCTGATTGCCTCGAGCATTAGCCGTTCGGCAAGATTCTTTCTGGTATCGGGTTTGTTCTGGTGGTTTGGCCCGACGATCAAGCCGTTAATCGACAAATACTTCAATTGGCTGTGCCTGGCGTTTATGGCCCTGCTGATTGGTGGATTTATTATTCTGAAATATCTTTAGAGGTACTGAAATGACGGATAAGCAAAAAAAAACATTATTGGAAGTGGCTCGGAAGGTTATAGAGACGGCCGTGCGTAATAAGCCGGTGGGCGGGTTCGAATCGGAGGACCCGCTTTTCAACGAAAAACGCGGCTGTTTTGTAACGATTCATAATAACGGTGATCTTCGCGGTTGTATCGGGCAGTTTCAGCCGAGCCAGCCATTGATCGAGACAATAAGAGAAATGGCCATCGCGGCCACGCGTGACAGCCGCTTTACCATGAACCCGATCACCCCGGCCGAACTGGACAAGATAGACATCGAGATATCGGTGCTTTCGCCATTGGAAAAGACTGACGACCCACTCAGCCTTGAGCTTGGCAAACACGGTATTTATATCAAGCACGGCTGGACGTCGGGCTGTTTTTTGCCACAGGTCGCTACGGAGACCGGCTGGAGCAAAGAGGAATTCCTCAGCAATTGTTGCGGCGGCAAGGCCGGCCTATCGCCTGACGCATGGAAACAGCCTAATACCGAGGTTTTTTTATTCACAGCGGAAATTTTCGGGGAAAACGATAACTGCTGACAATTGTATTCTTACAAAAGTTGAAAACTAATGGCTGTAATTATCGGCATTGACGAAGCGGGCTATGGTCCTATTATGGGTCCCCTGGTTGTTTCCGCCGCGGTATTTGAGGTTCCCGATGAGTTACTCGATCAATCGCTCTGGGACATTCTTCGGCAGAGTGTTTGCAGGCACCGTTCAGCCAGCGCCGGCCGTATCGTGATCAACGACAGTAAAAAACTTTACAGT
>DAOWIP010000089.1 GCA_030640865.1 Sedimentisphaerales bacterium
ACCGAGCAGAACACCTTTTTCATCCACCACGGGCATAACGATAGGGTCGTTTTTGCGGAAAGTATTGGCGATTTCCTCCTGATCGGCTCCCACATCGACGGTGGGCAGTTCCTCCTCTAACACATCAGCAATGAGTGTACGTCGTGGATGACGCAGGAGGGTATCCAGACCGACGGCGCCCTTGAGGCGACCGTCATCATCCACCACAAAAATATAATAGAAATCCTCTTCAGGGTCGGCCCCTCGGAAACTGTGGATGGCGTCGGTGATAGTGTCTTTGATGTTGGCAGTCACCAGTTCCGGGTTCATTAAACCGCCGGCGGTGTCTTCCTCGTATTTCAGGAGTTTTTCGATCTGATCCGACTCGGCTTTGGGAATCTGATCGAGTACCTGTTCGGTCTGCTCTTCGCTGAGTTCCGCGACGACGTCGGCGGCCTCGTCCGGGGCCATCGTAGAAACAATGTCAGTAAGCTCATCGCCGGTGAGTTCCTCGACAACCTGGCTACGGGTAGCCTCATCGATCTTTTCCAGTACCTCACCGGCGTCCTTCGGGCCCAACAGGTCGAACAATATCTGACGAGCTGTCTCGTCGAGTACTTCCACGACTTCAGCCACGTCCGACGAGCGAGATTCAGACAACAACCGCCGCAGCTCCTCGAAATCTTTCGTTTCGATAAGCTGTTCTATACGGTCGAGTAATTGTTTACGTGCCAGTTCTGAATCAGGCAATTTATTCGCTCCAAATTTGTAACCGATAAGAATCCCCTGATTTTACATCAGGGGCCGGTAAAGAACCCCCCGATTTTACATCGGTGGCTCCTAATAACCCGTGAACGGTTACCATAAGAGATCGCTTCTAAAAAGGAGTTTTGATGACGCATAAGCACGGCCAAGATGGCTGTGGCACACTTTGTTTCATCTTCCGCAACAGGAACTAATTTTATGGAACCGCCATAATTGACGCCAGCGTCAAAAGTACTTTGCCCCTTCGATTTTGGAAGCGTTGGCATTGTTTTTGCGGTGTTTTTCGGACTTTTGGCGGTTACATCATAATTGATAACAGATAAGGATATAAAAGGCCAGAATATTTTATGGGACAGGATCGTAACCACCTTTAGAGAAGGGATGGCATCTCATTATTCTTTTAATAGCGAGATAGCCTCCCCAGAACAATCCGTAACGGTCCAAGGCTTTTAGTGCGTACTCACTGCACGTGGGTATATAGCGGCACGCGGCAGGCAAATAAGGCGATACGGCCAACTGATAGAACCGCACCATAATAATTGCCGTTTTAACCATATTCTTCATCACCTTCGGATTATTTACTAAGGTATTTCGCAATTTTCTCATACGACAATTTGTTCTTCTCAATCCGCAGATTTTTTATTACGCCGGTTGCGCGGTACGCATCCATAATCCAGTCGGTTTTGAAAGAATCGCCGGCATTGTGAATCAGCAGAGCGTCCGGCGCCGTCAGTGCCGCGGCCGATTGCAGTCCTCCGATCCGCCGAATACCCGGTACCAGCATTTCACCCTGCCAGTTCTCGTTACGTTCGTGATCAAATTGCGCCGCGTCAATTACTGTTTTATGTACCTCCACCAGAGGGCTTGCCGACAGGGTCCACAGACCCGCACGCTCGAGACCAGCCAGATTAATCGGGGCTCCAATAGAGCCGGAAAACGCGACAACGGTAACGATGTCCTGCACACGCCAAGCCAGGTCAGTGCGGTTATAAGTCAGATCGTGCGTTGGTGCCTTCGGACGACGGGTTTTACCACCAGCCAGGTATTCACCGGTGAGAAAAACGTCCAGACCAACTACAATGTGCCCCTCGGCGAGCAGATGTTTAACCAATGGATGGAGTTCGGGTTTATCATCGGAAAGATCACCCAGGCCGCTGCATCCGTCAGGATGAACGATGATCGTAACAGGACTATTCAGGGACGATTTCCCTGGTCGATATATGATTACCGGTATCTGCCAGCCGGTCCCTTTTGTGCTTACCGTACTTTTTGTAATCGTGAAATCTTTATATACCACATCCACGCTGACAGATTCGAAATGGCTGGGCTTAACCGCGTTGAAAGTATGTTTATATGCCGGCCGGAACACTTCGCGGAATTTTTCTAACGACTTCTTATCCTTCGGCCGTAACGACCGCAGTTGCCGGCGGGCCTCGTCGATCATATAACTTCGCAGTCCCTCCTTATCCAGCGCATAAGCCGGACGCGGATTCTCCTTTGTGAATACGAGCAAATCTTCCTCTTTATTGACAGTCAGCGGCTTTTCCTGATAGCTGTCGGGATCGGACGCCCCGAGCAGCCAGCGGGCAAAGAACGGATAAACGACATTACGAGAAGTCATATTATAGTTATGCCGCGCATTAAAACGGACAGCCTTGACTTTGTCCTCAGCATCATAGAGTTTATAAACCGCCTGCACGGCCGGGTATTCCAGTTCCAGGGTATTTTTTGTCCAGTCGCCCGTAACCGAGACCATCAGCAACGGCCGCGGCGCCATCATAGAGGTAAATTCGACGTTGTTGGCCTCCAGCCGCAGCAGGGGCGAGTTTTCACATTCGCAGCCGCCCTGCATACTGGCGGAAATCATGTTCACCGGCGCAGCCGCTGTTATCCGATCATCAACAGCCATCAGTATAAACGTCTGCGTCCCGCCGCCTGAGCCCCCTGTGCAACCGATACGCTCATGATCGACATCCTTCAGCGACGTAAGAAAGTCGCACGCGCGGATACTGTTCCAAAGCTGTAATCCCATAACGCTGAAACCCCATGGGATATCTTGAAAACTTTTCCTGTGCCCAATCTGTTTCGCCTCGTTATAGCCGACCATACTCCAATTGAACGCTACATATCCCTGCCGCGCGAAGCTGATCATCCGCGACCGGACACAACCGGCTCTCCTGCGCCCGAACCGCCCAAATCT
>DAOWIP010000168.1 GCA_030640865.1 Sedimentisphaerales bacterium
CGGTCAAACGACTTGCTCAAATTACTACTTATTCCCTATCTTGCCTGACATGTTTTTATTTAACTAATACGAATATCTACTATAACCAATCCAAACGTTAAAAATCAGTGTTCATCCGTTAAATCCGTGTGCTGTATCTTCGTTCCGTCTGCTCGCCGGTAAATAAAAAACGTCCGGATAAGCAACTTGTACTTACCCGGACGTTATCTTTTAATCTGAAATTTTCAACGACCACCGACCGAGCCGATGGATATACTATAGCTTAACCGTTGAATTCACTAAAATCGTTACTACCTTTATCATCATCCATTGGGATAGCGGATTCATTGTAACTCTTCGAAGCATGGGCTGATACAGGTTTTTTGTTACGCTGTACAGAGGCAGTCGAAGCCTTGTGCTGTGGCGAACTCTTTGTCCCGGCCTTGCCATTATCACCACCGGATGAGCCGCCCACCAGGGACACCAAATCGCCCACAGCGCCGTTCATCTGTTCGGCCTGGGCACTCAATTCTTCAGAGGCACTGGCCGTCTCTTCCGCGTTGGCGGCGTTCTGCTGCGTAACCTTGTCCATCTGGCCCATCGCGGTGTTCACCTGGCCGATTCCCTGGGACTGCTCCTGTGAAGCCGCGGCGATCTCGCCGATCAGGTCGGTTGTCTTGCCTACGCTGGAGGTGATCTCTTCCAACATCTTGGCCACCTCGCCGGCGATCTCAACACCATTCTGGGAGTTTTTAACCGACTCCTCGATCATAGCCGAGGTATTCTTGGCCGCCTCCGCCGACCGCATGGCAAGATTGCGAACCTCTTCGGCCACAACTGCGAAGCCCTTACCGGCTTCACCGGCACGCGCGGCCTCGACCGCAGCGTTCAGTGCCAGCAGGTTCGTCTGGAAGGGGATCTCGTCGATGACCTTGATAATCTTGGCCGTCTCATCGGACGATCTTTGAATCTCACCGATAGCCTCGCTCATGCGGTTCATAGCGAGGTTCCCTTTGTCCGCGAACTCGCGGGAATCGCTGGCCAGTGTGTTGGCCTGCTTGGCATTGTCGGCATTCTGCTTGGTCATACTGGACATCTCTTCCAGAGAACTGGAGGTTTCTTCCAGACCCGCCGCCTGCTCGGTAGAGCCCTCAGCAAGAGACTGGGACGCCGATGATACCTGGCCGGACGCGGAGGCAACCTGTGCTGCGCCTTCGGTAAGATCGGAGATTATCCGGTTGATAGGCCTGGTTATGCCGCGGGTGATGATAAAGGCCAGAAGCGACCCTATTATCACACCGGCCATCGCCAGGGTAATCATAATGAAATTAGCCTGGGCAGCAACCGAGTCCATCTCTTCCTTCTTGGCTGAACGGAGACCATTTGCTTCTTCTGTAACCTTACGAGCGGCGGCTACCATATCGGCCTCGCACACCTTTTGCTCGTTCTTACATTTAACTACATCGGCAAATGCCTTCTTATATACAACAACGGCATCAATAGCCTGCTGGGCCTGATCCTTGTTCACCTGCTGATTGAAACGAGACTTGAGGTTTTCACCTAAAGCAATGGCTTTGTCAGCCTGTTCATTCGTCTTTTTGACATATTCATCCGTATTTCTGAGGAAATAGTTCTTTTCCTGTTGTCTGGCCGCAAGTAACAACTCGATAATCCGTTTGGCGTCGTTGGCATTAGCCAGCCTTTCTGATACCTTGGTTTGGAGTATTTCTTCTGCCTTTGCAAACTCACCCAGGATAAACTCCAATACCGGAGCGGCTTTTTGCTGATAAACTTCCAACGAAGTATCAGTCGCCCCTTTACGGGCATCGGCAATATCTATCGCGCTTTTATGCAGTTCCAGATGTTTTTGCTTCATCTCGTTTACAAGGTCCCTGAATTCCTGTCCGCAATAAGCAGCCTTTTCAGCAAACTCACTGCTTTCAATCCATTTACCAAACTCACATTTATGCCCATCGGTCTGCACATTCAGCGTCGCTTTTTTATCTGCCAGAAAGTCCTTGACTGCTCCGGCCCATTCCAGATGGGCACGGCTGCCTTGAGCAATATTGGCCTGGACGTCCATAACCGCGGCAAATTTCATATCCTGGTCCCGGCCCATATCACCTACAAGTTTCTGAGTAGTCCGAGCGGATTGCACAATGGGGCCTGATTCGGCGATCAGTTCGGCAACCTTGCCCTGCAGCTCAACATACTGGTTGGCGTTGTCGATATATGTGCCGAATTCGGTCTGCATTTCCTTTACCAACTGCTTGTCCGCGGCGATATTCATATGCGCGGTGATTTCTTCCACCAGCGTATCGAATGGTTCTTTCTGGCCAAGCATCTGCTTGGCGTATTTTTCATCGCCGCGTATAATGAAATTCTTCTCCGCCAGTCGGGCGTCATTGACAATCTTGATGGACCGGTTAGCCTCATCGCCGATAAGCACCTTGTGTCCTACATTGCCCAGGCTGGAATATCCCATATATCCCAGTACGGCCGCGATAACTACCACAATACCAAAACCTAAATACAACTTACTTGCCAGTTTCATGTTCTTAAACATTTTTTACATCTCCTGTAAGGTTAAATTAACATTTACTTTTTACCAATGGGCCTTTGGCCCACGCTACTACCAGCCCCCGATGCAAAACATGTCCTCGCGTAGGCGGGGATCGGGGGTTTCTTGCCAGCCCCTGCTGTTAAGCGGGGGTTTCCATTTCCATGTCTGTATTACCTGCGAATTGTGCCATATCCTCCTGGCCCAACACCTTGTCGATATCCAGCAGCAGTTTGACAGCCTCGCCGATCTTGCCTATTCCAAGGATAAAATCGGTATCTACTGCGCTGTCGAACTGTGGCGAATCTTCAATATCCTCACCAGCGATGTCCAGTACCTCCTGCACCTTATCGACCAGAATGCCGGTACTGATACTGCCGTCTCCCTGTGTGATCTCCACTACAATAATGCACGTTTCCTCCGTCCTTTCGACAGACTCCATATCGAATTTGGCCCGCAGATCGATTACTGGTATGACCTGTCCGCGCAGATTAATCACACCAAGAATATGATGTGGCGTCTGCGGCACACTCGTTACATCAATATAGCCGATAATCTCACGGACCTTGAGAATCTCCAGGCCATATTCCTCCGGGCCAAGGGAAAAGGTAAGATATTTTCCTTCCCGGTTCCTGCCTGTCTGGCTAACTTCTTCCAATTGCGTCGTGGCTTGACTCATCACTACACCTCACAACAAAGGTTAATGTTAAGGGTACAATTGCCCTAAGTTTTCGAAATTAACGCCGGCATCAATCTCGTTATCTGTAGAGCGTACAATGTCCTATAATGAAATTATTCCCACGACCGCAAAGCCCCAATTGCTTACTGGTATATTCGGCTAAATTACAACGCGAATTAACCCGCATTCAACTAATGATTTGATTGCATAGAAGAAATTGTATAGAAATGTGTTTTTTTGTATCGTGTGTACCAACGTTTTGCGAAGGCCCAGAGGTGCCGGTCCCATAAGTCAACTTTTGATATGGTTTACAGCCTTCAGACGTGTCTGCTATCCCGGTCAGGATAGCTTTTTATGTCGGATTCGTTTAATGATATGTTTTTTCAACTATTCTGCGCTCGTGCCAGGGGTTCAACCTCCAGGCTATATCGCTTCATTTTTTTATAAAGTGTTGTGCGGTTGATCTCCAGCATATCGGCGGCCAACTGACGGTTCCAGTTATTCCGTCGAAGGGCCATCTCGATAATCCTCTTTTCCGGTTCTTCCAGCGCCTCGCGAAGACTCACAGCTTTGTATCCCACTGTTTTTTCACTTTCAGCGTACTCGACGACATTAGGCGGCAAATCCTCTAATCCGATCATACTGTCCTTGCTGAGTACTACTGCTCGCTCAACCACATTCTCCAGTTCACGTACATTACCCGGCCAGTTGTAGCTTTCCAGGTACTGCATCGCCTCCTCGGTAAAGTTGTTTTTTTCTCTGTCGTGACGGGCGCACATATTTAAC
>DAOWIP010000263.1 GCA_030640865.1 Sedimentisphaerales bacterium
ACTGGCTACGGTCGGAGGGGCCACAGTTTTTGTACCTGTGGCAGCCGGGAGGTGAATGGTAAAGAGTAGAGAGTAGCTTAAGCTTGCTTATGCTTTGCATAAACTACGCGTAAGCATACCACCCTGTTTGCTCAGATTATTGCTTTATAGACGTTTAGGGTTTGTTGAGCGATTTTTTGCCAAGTGAGGTTTTTAGCGGCGGAGAGTGCGTTTTGGGCAAGTTTTTGGCAAAGTTGTGGATTTTCAATTAGAAGATTGAGATTTTTTGTCAGGTCGGAACGGTCAGGTTTGAGCAGCAGGCCGGTGCGGTTGTGAATAATGATTTCGGGGATGCCTCCGACGGGGGCTGCGACGATTGGTAAGCCGGCACCAAGGGCCTCGATGAGGGTCAGAGGCAAACCTTCGTTCAATGAAGCATTAACGAAAATATCGGCAGCGGCATAACAGGCGGCTATTTCCTGATGTTCGATCGGACCGCTACGGCAAAGCCAGGGGGCATCGGAAAAGCCGCTGCCGGGGATGGCTAATAAACGTAGGTGAGGATAACGTCTGTGTAATTTCATCATAGCGGCGGTGATGTCAGCGGTGCCCTTGACACGGTCCTCGCCACGGCCAACGAACAGCAATACAATATCATCCGGGGCAAGTCCAAATCGCGAGCGAGTTTGTGCCCGTGTTTCGATGGGTAAAGAAGCAGGAGTATAACCGTTAGAAATAACGGTTATTTTTTTGCCGGGCAGCACAAAACAGTGCTCGGCACGGGTTTTGACACTTCGGCTGACAGCGATTATGTGGTCGGCGTGGCGGGAAAGAAAGCCCTCAATAAATGTGCCCCAATAACAGCGCCAGTTCAACCAGACGCCACAATTGAAAAGATAGTCCACAGATACACCGTGCAGGGTGTGAACGTGGCGACGGCAAGGGGTGCGATTCAAGGTCAGGGAAAGCAAGTGGCCAGGAAGGGAACTGCCGTGAGTATGAATGATGTGATATTGACGAGGGTTAAATTGCCGTAAGGTTTTGAAATCAGCACCGGCTGTTGAAGCAAATAAGTCGATGCTCAATCCAAGGCGGCGTAAGGCGTGGGCGAGTTCAAGAATGTGAGTTTCCACGCCACCGGTTTGGTGCAGATCGAGCGTAACGCATACGGCCACTTTCATCGATAATTACTCCAACCAGGCATTCCGGCCCGGTCCGTGGTCACGCAGGGCATTACGCCAGCCGGCGGCGTAACCGCGTAGCATGCTGCCGATATAACGAAATCGACCCTGAACCCAACTGTATCGGACAATATCAAAAAGAAAGCCAACAGCTCGCAGGTACCAAAATGGTAAGTGACGGTGAATGAAAACCAAATGGTTATGGGCAATCCAATAAAGCCTTTTGCCAATGTTGGGGCCGTGGCCGCCAGTAGATACGATGTGATGGTTGACGGCGATGTCGGGTAGAAACCATATCAACCGGCCCCGCTGTCGCAAACGAGCATGTACATCTGATTCCTCACGAAACGAATGACCGCCGTTGAGACCATAAATGCCGTCGTACCCGCCCAAATCGATCAGCAGCCGACGCCTGACAAAATAAATACCATGCCCCCATTTAACAGGGCCACAAGGCGCATCGGTCCTGACTAAATCGCCGCTGTACCAGGTTGCCCTTGAAATAGAAAATTCGAGAGATTTTTTCGAGCCGTTCTTCCGGATAATATCGTATTTTTTGCTGACCACAGCAGCCACGTCCGGTCGAGCAAGAAAGACATCGACTGCCCTACTGATAAAATCATTTTCCAGCAGTTCAATATCATCGTCCATAATCAGGGCAATTTCTCCGTCTGCCATGAGAATGCCTTCGTTACGGGATTTCTGGGCGCCCTGAGAGGATTCGTGACGGATAAGTTGTACACCCTCGTCGGGCAAATGATAAGGTGTGGGCGAGCCATCGTCGATAACAAGAATTTGCAGCTTTTGCCGAGGGTAATCCTGGCGACGCAGATTATGAATCAATGAGGTAACGCCGGCAAGTCGATCCCTGCTGGGAATAACAACCGAGACGGTGGGCAGGGATTTGTGGTCTGAATGTTCCATGCTCAATAATTAAACTGGAGTTTTACAAAATGGCAATGATTATTGCCACAAAGTCACCAAGACACAAAGAAAAACAATATATACGCACCGCGTATGGGAATTCCCGCGAGCGAAACTGTAACATATTGTCGTAAGGCTACTTACCCATATACTAACGGGAAAATTCAATCGTGAGCACTATAAAACAGACAATTGAAATTAACACCGTCGCCTGATGCCATGCATCAGACGCTGCCACCCAACCGCATTGGAACTCTATCATGCTTAAGTCTGTTATGCTTTGCATAAACCACACGTAAGCATGCCATCCATTATTTTACGAGTTTCATCGCCTTAGGACGTATAAATCAATTGAGCATTTTTTCGATGAAATCAACGGCCCCCCCCACCGTTTTTACGCCTACGGCAGCGTCTTCGTCCATCTCGATGTCAAATTCTTCTTCAAATGCAGCGATAAGTTCGATGCTCTGGATCGATTCGGCGCCGAGGTCTTCCACAAAACGGGACTCATCGGTAATGCGACTGGGGTCAATCTTGAGCGTTTGGACCACAACATTAGTAATTCTATCTTTTACATCAGACATATATATTCTCCGATAATTCAAAATACAAATTTCGTTTCAGCAACAGTAATAACCACTCACTTTAAAAGGCTGATGACAAAACCTTTTTGGAGTCGAGGTTGTCTTTTTCGATGTCCCTGAAGTAATTTACCGTGCCAACTTTCAATTCTTCAGTGGCATCGGAGTCACAAACGATCATGCCGCGAGGATGCAACTGCAGACAAGAGACCGTCCACATGTGATTGACACCGCTCTCAACCGCCTGATGCAGGGCGCGGGCCTTGTTGTGGCCGGTAACAAGTATCAAAACGCGACGAGAGTCCATAACTGTTCCGACACCCACAGTCAAAGCTGTACGCGGGACCTTGCTGATATCATTATTGAAGAACCTGCTGTTGGCAATCATTGTGTCATAGGTGAGAGTCTTGACACGCGTGCGACTGGCAAGCGAGGAGCCGGGTTCGTTAAAAGCAATATGGCCGTCAGGGCCGATGCCGCCGATAAACAACTCAATGCCGCCGTACCGGGCAATTTTCTTTTCGTAATTCGCGCATTCTTTTTCCAGGTCTTTGGCGTTTCCGTTAAGAATGTTCACGTTGGACTTCTTAATATTGATATGACTGAACAAGTTGTCCCACATAAAGCTATGGTAGCTTTGCGGATGGTCTTTGGGTATGCCGACGTATTCGTCCATATTAAAGGTAACGACGTTGGCAAAACTGACCTTTTTGGCCTTGTTAAGTTTTATCAACTCTCGATATGTCTCAAGGGGCGAGGAGCCGGTCGGCAGGCCGAGGACGAAAGGCTTTTTCGTGGTCGGCTTGAACCGATTGATCCGTTTGGCAATATAAGCTGCCGCCCAGGCGCCTACAGCATTAGCGTTTTTTTGAACAATAACTCTCATTAAACATCTCCTTAACAATAAAAATTGAAATTTACAGTAACTATTCAGTCATGTGCAATAGGTTGATTTTCTCATTAACACCGGACTTTAGTCCGGTGACGGAGGTCTCGCCGATCGCTTCTTACAACCGTTTCAACGGTTTCTTGCTTATGGCTGAATGGTTACAATTTACAAAAATATTCTAATCAGTGTACAAACGTGGGCCACAGACAGAGTGCCCAAATTACATACCGTTGACTTTGTTGTTGAAATACTCGATCCGTTGTTCGATGTCTTTCAATACGTCGCGCATTTCCCTGATAAACTTGTTCTGCTCAC
>DAOWIP010000516.1 GCA_030640865.1 Sedimentisphaerales bacterium
ATGGGCCTCATCGAATCCTGCCGTAATATAGTCGAGGGTGAATATATCGTCCCTGCCTGTTACCTGGTTATGCATAAAGCCGAAACGTTCTCGCCATTTGTCTGTTTCTTCCGTGCCGGTATTGGACATCTGGGCATAAGCCAGCCACGGCCTGTTTTCGGTTATTAGATAGTCCAGTGCCACTTCGCCCGCCTTTTCGGCCGACGACAGAGCAACATCCACCTTGCGGCCCGGATGGCGGTTCAGACGAAAAATATACGCGTCCAGCAGGTTTTTCCGAACCAGGTCTTTTCTTTTCGTGTCCCCATCCTTAAACGGGATAATCGGCGACTTGTCTTTGATCCGCTTATGCCTGGGACTATTGACACGTTCTTCTTTGGTGATACGCTCCCCTGAAGCGACCGTGCGAACTCCGGTAACCACACCGGTATATATCGTGAACGTCGCGGGACGCGCGGTCTTTTTTTGTTTTTCTGTTCGCAGGTCGGTAAGTTCAGTCTTCTGAGTTACGGGATCGGTATATACCTCTATGTCGTTTTCACAAACCGGAACATAAACAACTATAATTCCCAGACTGTTGATATATTCCACTATCTTTTGTGATACCTTAAACAGAGCGCTCGCGTAAAACCGGTTCACGGGTAACTGCCCCGCATCGCCCAGTCGTATCTTTACCGTCGGCAGTCCCTCCCGAGGCGCCGCATATCCGTCTTCTACTTGCAGCAACTCGACTTCAAGGTTCAGCAGTTCTTCGAGTGATGGGTGGCCCGGATGGTCCGGAGGTCGAAAAGTGATCTCGAATCGGCTGACCTCAAAGATCGGCAGATCACACGGGTCCGCGGCGGCACTCACCTCCAGGGCCTGCTCAACCTCAGCCAGCAGCCCCTGGGCTTCATCCTTATTCTCGGAATCGGCAAAAACCGCTATCGAACCTGATATTGCTATCAGGAACACAACCAGTATATGCCGTGGGGATAAACTATAGCGTCGAGAGCCTCTCTCGCTGCCATTTCCTTCCGAAAACCTGGATAATTTATTCCCGCCGCGGGACCTATACGCGCTGATATTCATATATTCACTCTCCACTTGACTACCTCCACTTGGCAAGAGTAAAAAAAATAAAACACAGTTATTCCGCAAAAGACCTGAATCCATTCAAGCCGAGCTTGAAGAAGCTCCGACAAACGTAGATTGTATTCTCCCCGATTTGGACGGACTTGTCAACCTTTTTTAATATTTTTTTGTGTATCTGACGGGAAATACTAATAAACGATATGCGAATAAGGCCAGTCTGTCCCATAACTTATGTATGGCAGCGACACTTTATCCTGACATCCGCCGTAACGGGACAAAAAACGCAATTTTCCGAACTATTTCCTGTCGCGGAAGATGATATATAGTGTGAGTGTGCCACGGCCGTATCGGCCGTCTTTTATTACGCTGAAGCACACCTCACTTGACTTCGAAAACCCTTATAGAGCAAACCGGAGGACAACCATCCCGTTTCAGTTCCGCCACCAGTTGATATGTACCGGCAGGTTTGGGCACTTTGGTCTTGAAAGTAAATTTCCTCCGCGCCAGCCCCTGGATTGTAAAGCTCTCCGTCTGCTGCCGGATCGTCCTTTGAGCCTGCTCAACGCGGAATTGCAGCGTGGCTGTCACATTGCCGGGCAAGTCATTGATCACAAACACCGGAAACTCCCGCACCTCACCGGCAGGCAAAACTTCCGACCATTCGTCGATCATCAAACCAACCGGAGAGAAGGCGTCGCGAACGTATTGCCAAAACATCGGCTCAAACTCCAGCGTTTCCACGTCGATAAAGTTATCACTTGTCGACCCGCCTTCCGGACGCTTTTCTCCCCAAGCCCGTGAATACCCCAGTCCACAAAAATGCAACACACCCGCACATTTTCTATGGCATCGCCAATACTCCGTCAACGCCGCCAGATTTCGGGCATAAGTCTGCCGCCTCTGACTCGTCGTCGAGTTCTCTCCCAACAGAGTCTTATAGACATCCCTGGTTAATACCGTGGAGGTGCCGTCCCGATTCAACCACAACCACCCATATTCATTTATTATGTTGGCATTATCAAACTTTTTCTTCGACAGACTAGGTCCGTTAAGCGGAATTCTGATCGTACTCAGCAGGTCCGCCAGGGGACCTTCCTCTGATGGTTTTTTCCAACGATATCGCGAGAACAAATAAGGATGTGTCTCTATGCAATCTGTTTCCGCTTGCGGCTCCGACCAACCGTTATCCCAGGGCCGATTCGAAAGGTCCAGATGTCGCACCGCCTGAATGACCTTGCCTGTCTTTTTCGTTACAGTCTCGTTCTGTGCGTCCCAGATCACCACGCAGGGATGATTCCAACGCTCTCGCATCCAGACCGTATATTCTCTTACGAGTTCTTCACTATTCAGCCCCACAGGCCATTTCTCTTTTGAGCTGCCGTACCAGACAGGAAACTCATCCTGAATCAGCAGTCCCTCTTCGTCTGCGATGTCGTACCAGAAATCCGGCGGAAAACCGATACAATAACGAATAGAGTTCCAGTGCATTTTCTTGAATTTCCTGTGTAGTTTGCGAACCCAATCTTTCCGCCACGGCAGATTCCCCCGACTTTCGTCTTCGAAAAATCGATATATGCACACATTCGTCCCCCGCATATAATATGTCTTGCCGTTCAAAACCGCTCGTCCCGTTTTATTGTCAAATCGAAACGAGCGCATCCCGAACCGCGTCTGGTACGTATCCCCGCCCGTGTCCAACACTAGTTTATAAAGGTACGGGTCCTCCGGCGACCAAAGCCGACAATTCTTTATCGGAATGGTAAAATCAATCGGTATCAAATCGGTTTTTTTTGTTTTGGTAAATGTGCTTTCGCCGGCAAAAACAGTTTTGCCCGTGTCCGCCTCGCGCAGCGTATATCCGACGCGAATTTCTTTTGCCTTGCCTTTATTGGAAATCTCACCGGTTACGCGAACTCGGCTGTTACTTATTTCGGGAACAGTCTGTATATTGACTATATAGGGTGTACCGCTCAGAATCAGTTTAACCGAATCATAAATACCCGGAATATACCGATGCTTCTCGAAATCCCAGCTCGAAGGAATGTTGTCGGGCACTGATGTGCGAAAGGCTCCTACACGAATAATTAATTCGTTTGTTGCTCCATTTCCTTTTAAATGTTCCCTTACATTCACAAATGCCGGCGTAAAACAGGGCAAATGCTCACCAACAACTCTTCCATTAAGATAAACCTGCGTACCGAATTTCGCCTTATGGATTTTCAGGATAGCTACTTCCGGTATCGCCCCCTCCACTTGAAACGTCCGTCGATACCAGAACGCCTCCCGCAGATTGTTTTCAAACCCCACTTTCTCAAACGTCGGCTCCGCCATATCCGCCAGCCCCGGTACCGGTACGCGGTGCGAAAACTCCTTTGGAACCACCCCCAATATCCCCTCCGCTATTTCCCACGTCCCGTTCAGGTTGATTACTTTCCTCTCACCAAACGCCCAATCCGCGTGAGTGAGAAACACCAGCACAGCAGTCGTACAGATAATCTTTCGAAATTTAATGCCCATAATAAAAACCTTTCACATAAATTAGTTCCTGCTGCGGAAAGCGCGTACCTCCATCTCAAAGCGGAAAAAACCAGCCACAAGTGGCTGATTAAAAAATACTGGCGTTGCGATTCAAACAAAATGCGCCGCACAAAACCGGCGTTATACTTTCTCGGGCACTACCCAAGGTTCGCGGTATTTCATCTTCAGTAATTTATTCGCCTCGGCATCACCGACGAATGTTTCCGTTTTATCGTCGTAACGGAGTTTGCGATTGCCGAGGCGGTACGATATACTGGCCAGATGACACAGGTTCATAGAGAGATTCCCATCTGCGACATCGGTTTTAGGTGTTTTACGCGTGCGAATACAATTGATAAAGTCCTCGAAATGCAAATCTACAATGCTGCCGTACTTCCACTCGGACAGTTCTGAATGGACCGGCTTGCTCTCGCGTACCCGGGAATCTCCCTCGAATACCTGCCAGCCGCCTCCGTGCCTGCCGAACGCCATGAATCTCTTCGTACCGAAAATTTCTATTTTGGTTGCGCTAAACAGCGAATCGGGGTATTTACTTTTATCCGGCAGATGAACAATTCGATGCATGTACGGTGCCCACAGGCCCGCCTCGGCCATCAGTGTTACTTTCCCGAATTCATACGTGGTGAATTGTGTATCAGGCTGCTCGCGGCCGTCGTCGAAGTGATAGACGCCCCCGGCGGTACAGACCGTATCTGGTGATTCCACACCAATCAATATTCGTGCCAGGTCTATCTGATGTATCAGGTCTCCTGTGATAGTGCCCGCATAAAAGTCCCACAAATTATGAAACCACCGTCCCGGCCGATACGGCAGCATAGGTGACGGCCCGCACCACCGATCATAGTCCAGCCCTTCCGGGATCGGTTGCTCATCCGCTACATTTTGACGATGCCCCTGTTGCAACAGATATACCCGTGCCAGACGAACATCGCCCAGTTCGCCGC
>DAOWIP010000158.1 GCA_030640865.1 Sedimentisphaerales bacterium
CTTGCCACATAACGATTCAACGCTATCAGCAATAAAGTACGAAATTTCCCCCTGGTTTGGTCCGCACGCTCAATCAGATCGCGACCCAGCAGGATTTCGGCAAAAAATCCCTGTGTCAATTCTTTAGCCGTTTCGTTGTCAAACCCTTTGCGTCGCAGGTAAAAATAGAGGGGCTTCCAGTACCGCGTCGATATCTCCTGCCGCATTTTCTCCCGTAGAGACGAATCCAGTATCATTGTCCAGGCAGTCTGCGGAAACTGTATATTCTCCCCGCCTATCGCGGTCTTGTCATTACACTCGGACATCCAAAGATACCTAAAAACCACGCAAAATCTTATATGACCAAAAGTTATGGACTTGGGCTAACCCGTCAACCGCCCCTCCATGGGCAAAACGTATTTTATCAGGAACACCTCTGTGACACAAGGAAAAACCACCCAGCAGATTTTTTTGGTTTTTTGCAGATTTTTCCCATTTTCTGCGCAAGATTCCAAGCATTCTTGCGAATATACGTGTGGCAGTGGAGGACCTGGATAAATCGCAGAAAGACGGAGGCAACAGTTGGCAGTGGTTCTTTCTGGCTATGGCCCACTGGCAACTTGGCGAGAAAGACGAGGCACGCCAGTGGTACGACCAAGCTGTCGAGTGGATGGAGCAAAAGCAACCGGACAATGACGAGCTTCGCCGTTTTCGCGTCGAAGCGGCCGAACTTTTGGGCATCTCTGAACAGCCAAATGGAAAGTAGGTGGTGCTTGGGGAGAACGAGTAAGGAATATCGAATAACGAATTTCGAATATTGAACGATGAAGTAGATTCCTGCTCCGTCTAAAGCCGGATCTTCGATTTCGCAGGAATGACAGAAAAAAGTGGCCGGTGAGTCGATTACCGTCAAGCAAGTACTCACCGGCCGGGCCTGACCCAGGCGGCAGGTTTGCGCGCCTGAGCAGAAGGCATTATTATTATACCGCAAACCAAAAATGAAAACAAGTTAGGAGGTAGTGCCTATGGGAAAAACGTTGTACCCAGCCAAAGGAGTGAGGAGCTTTGGCTACGGGCGGAGTCGCCCGCGCCACGTATAGTAAAACCTTTTTTTAGGAGAATTAAAAATGTTCTGGAACAAGCAAACAAAATGGAAAATTACTATCCTATTGATGGCAGTGGCGCTGGCCAGCGCAGCGCATGCCGAACTCGCCATGAGGCAAGACAGGGAAAACAGCGAGAATATGGCGGTCGCGGGTGAACTGGGGAGGAACGCAGACCAAGCTTCGGCGGCCAGCCCTGAGTTTGTACCTGGCGAGGTTTTGGTGGCCTTCTGGCCCGGCGTGGGACGCAATCGAGCCGAGGCTATCCACAGGAGTCTGGGGGCCACAAAGATCAAGGTTTTCTCGCAGATCGGCGTCCACCACTGGCGGCTTCCGCCCGGGCTGGGAGTTGCACAGGCTGTCCAGGTTCTCTCGCGCAATCCCAACGTCCGGTTCGCTGAGGCCAACTACATCCTGCACATCGACCCCAATGACCCCCGCATGGGCGATCTTTGGGGTCTTCACAACATTGGCCAGACCGGTGGGCTCCCGGATGCAGATATTGATGCGCCCGAGGCGTGGGACATCCAGACAGGCTCACCCGACATCGTTGTCGCCGTGATTGATACGGGAATCGACTACCTGCATGAAGATCTTGCGGCCAACCTCTGGGTCAACCAGGCGGAATGGGATGGAACCACTGGGGTTGATGACGATGGTAACGGCTTCATCGATGATGTTATGGGCTGGGATTTCGTCAACGAAGACAACGATCCTATGGACGACAACGGCCACGGGTCCCATACGGCAGGAACCATCGGGGCCGTGGGGGACAACGAGATCGGAGTGACAGGTGTGAACTGGATGGTGCAACTCATGCCGGTGAAGTGTTTCAACTCCGGGGGATCAGGGGCCACCGACGACATCATCGAAGCGATCCTCTATGCCGCTTCCTTTGAGGATGGCGGCAACAAGATCGTGCGTATTACCAACAACAGTTGGGGTGGTGGACGGCGATCCAAGGCAATGCAGGATGCCATATCGAGTTCAGGTGCCCTGTTCGTGGCCTCGGCGGGAAACAGCGCGAGCAGCAAAAAGCAGTATCCGGCGGGATACGACCTCGACAACATCATTTCCGTAGCGGCCACGGACCACAACGATGAGTTGGCGTCGTTCTCCAACTTTGGCTCTGGTTGGGTGGACCTCGCTGCCCCGGGTGTCGATATTCTGTCAACCACTCTCGGTAACAAATACAGCCTCAAAAGCGGCACTTCGATGGCGGCGCCCCATGTCGCCGGGGTGGCGGCCCTGATTATGGCGCAATCCCCCGACTGGTACAACGACGAGATAAAGACACAGATTATTGCCACTGTTGATGCTCTACCCTCGCTGGAGGGAAAGGTAGTGAGCGGCGGTTGCCTGAACGCCCGGAGTGCCCTGGGTGGGAGTGAAGGCCCGCCTGACATTGTTGCACCAGCAGCGGTCATCAATCTTGCTGTTGATGACACAGCGACCACGTTCGATACTGTCACCCTGACCTGGACCGCAACGGGAGATGATGGATACAGCGGAACCGCCTATCTCTACGATGTGCGCTACTCCACGAGTGCAATCAGCACCGATGCGGATTTTGACAGTGCTACATCCGTACAAGGCGAGCCGCTTCCGCAAGTTTCCGGTTCTTTTGAAACCTTCACGGTAACCGGTTTGTCCGGGGAGACGACATATTACCTGGCCCTGAAGGTGGCTGATGAAGCGGGTAACTTATCCTACCTCTCGAATGTAGTATTTGAAACCACGCTTCCTGCACCATCCGGGGTATGGCAGATAGAGACCGTCGCTAGTGAGGGGGACGTTGGCTTCTATAATGATCTTGCGTATGATCTGTCTGGCAATCCGTCGATCGCTTACAGTGATGATACCAACGGACTCGTGAAGTTCGCCCATTGGAACGGAACCTCGTGGGACATCGAGATCGTGGGCGGCATCTCCAATGGTAATGTAGGAATTAGCCTTGCGTACGATGATTTCGGCAATCCGAGTATGAGTTACATAGAGAGAGGCGATTTGATGTTTGCTCGCTGGAACGGATCTTCCTGGGAAATCGAAGAAGTCGACAGGCGCTTGACTAGCAGGAGTGATGCCTCCCTCGCTTATGATCCTTCCGACCGGAATCCATCCATCAGTTATCGCGTGAGTTCCAAAGGAGACATTGATATGATGTTTGCCCACTGGAACGGGACTTCGTGGGATATTGAGTGCGTCCAAGCCGGGGGAGAGCACGGCCAAATATCCCTGGCCTACGATCCCTGCGACAAGCCCGCCATTGCTTACGGAGGAAAGTTCGCCCATTGGAACGAAACCTCGTGGGTCATCGAAACCTTGGAGACGAGTGACGTATATTCCACCAGCTTGGCCTACGACCCGACAGGACGTCCAACCATCGTTAACCGGGTGGGTACTATTATACGGTTTACCTGGTGGAACGGAATATCTTGGGGAATCCAGACGGTTGATAGCGGGACCAATTGTTCGCATGCGTTTAATTCTGCCGGTATCCCGTTTATCAGCTACTATGATTACAGTGGTGTGCCGAATGTCTTAAAGGTCGCCCGAGGGATTTGGGACGATGTTAACGAGACCTGGCTATGGGATATCGAAATCGTGGAGACTGTTGATCTTGCTAATGACATATCCATCGCTTTCGACACCACAGGAAGCCCTTCAGTCAGTTACGGAGACTTTTCGTACGATGGAGGAGTATGGTTCAGGGACCTCAAGTTTGCTAGAAAGTAGTAACCATAGTTGTCGATTGCAGATCCCGCCGCGGTGCGAGGCCTGTATGTGAATAGAAACAGGTGGCCGGTGAGTTAGTTCGGCCAAACCAGACTGCTCACCGGTCGGGCCTAACCCAGGCGGCTGGTTTGCGCGCCTGAGTCAAGGTTATTGTAATTATACCGCAAACCAAAAACCAAAACAAGTCAGGAGGTAGTGCCTATGGGAAAAACGTTGTACCCAACCAAAGGGACTGAATTTGGACTAAGAGATTGGGAAGTTTTGGCTGAGGGCGGTGGTCACCCAGGCCATGTGAATTAGAACCTTTTTTAGGAGAATTACAAATATTAACGAATAAAAAAACAAAACTGAATATTTTTATCCTGTTAAGGGAAGGCTGCCGCCCACCCTACTGGTGCGACGACGCCGACATGAATAAGGACGGTGTGGTGAACATGATTGATTTTACGCTACTCGATAGTTGTTGTGTCGAGGTGATCAAATAACCAACAGACGGCGAATATTAACTCGCTGACAGGAGAATAGCAGATTTCGGGTGCTTGGGGATGAGGACATGCAAACCCATTCTCCGACCAAAGGGCTGTGGGTACTCTGCTTACAGCCCTTTGGTCATGTTAGAGCACTCGCGCGACAAATTTTGACCCAAGAGCGATAAACAAAGGGATGCAAACAATATTGTTGGTATTTTGAACTTTTTGATGCTAAAATAAGCAACGAGCTAATCCGAGCCTGTGCCGGCATTGGGAAAAAAGAAAGGCGGTGATGCTTTATGAAAAAACTGGTAAGGCTTTGGAAAAGGCCCACATCAGATGGGTAGAAGTACACGTACTATCTGGTCTATTACAATACAGATGGCCGTGGGAAACAGAAGGCGATGGGCCATACTGACAAACGCAAGACCAAAAAACAGTGTGCTCAACTGGCAAGGGAGTTACGGATGAAACAAACTGAAGGCTATCCTTACGTCTTTGTTCCTGCTTACCGTTATGAGCAAATTCAAAGACTCCGGCAACAGGGCAAGTGGACTGAGCGTAGAGGCCTTTGCCCGGTGAGTAATTTCCGGTATCAGTTCAGAGTCATCATGGCGAAAGCTGGGATTGAAAAAGGTGAATTCCACGATCTCAGGCGCACTTGTTTGTCCAACTGGTTAGCTAACGGGCTCAGTGAGTTTGATGTTATGACCATGGCGGGACACGTCTCGTTTGAAACCACAAGACGTTTTTATTTGGCAGTCCGCAGAAACCTTTTAGACTGTGCCAGGAAGGCAAGTTCTTTAGCGTTAAAGTCAATCTCTGTTGAAAAACTGTTGCAGGTGCGTACTGAAACCCAAAACAGATAGCCCTGCAATCTGTAAGTGTTTTAGAGATTAGTAGTTACAAGACTGCTGACGCAGGTCTCAAATTTTTTGTATCAGGCTCTTCAACCCGACACGTGCAGCTTGAGCAGGTTGTTGCAAAATGATAACTGTTTATTAAATAATGCTTTACGATGCTAAACGAAATGTGATAAAACCTTAAAAACGGGCTGAATGACAGGCACTGTTGCAAGTCGAATGGCTCGGATTAGCTCATTCTATCTGACGCCTCACTGAGCGAAACATGCCTGGATTCAGTCGAATAAGTCGTTCATTTGACTGGCAGTTGGTCGGCAATTGAATTATCAAATCACGTGAGGATGTCGTCCCATGAAATGTCGTAGGTGCCCGCCCGCTCTGGATCACCGCAAACTCACTTGAGAAGAGAACTAATCTTCAATTCGTCTGCATCCTTGATGACTGGCTTAGCTTTTGGATGCCACCATCGCTGGACTGAACCCTTTCCGCAATGCTCAAGTACCGGAAGAGGGTCAATAGAATTTAGAACCGGCAGACTCGATGCCATACTTGCTAGTAATGAGCCTCCTTTTAACACCCACAGGCCGTATCCAAACGATACCGCTCCTGTAACGCCGGTTACAACTCCGACCGCTACCGTTTCCGCCTGCGCCTGTGTATCAATTTGTTCGTCTATCTGCTCGGTTAATGAATCTAATTGTTGCTGGAACATTTCATTTTGTAGTTGGGCAGCGTTCGGATGGAATTGAACCGTGCCATTTATCTGCATATTGTCGGAACTGTCAAATTCAACGCCCTCGCTATTAGCATAGGTAACGGGTGTCTCCGATTCTGAATGAGAATTTGCCACCTGTGAATTTACCTCTCCACGAGTCGCTGCAGTTATTCGGACGGCGTTATCTTTTTCGCTATGATTCCAATCCTTAGAATCCAGTTGGGAATTTTCTCTTGATTTGGTTTGATTAGATGGAGAATTATCGCTGTTATCGGAGAAATTCTGATTATCACCGGTAGGTTCATCTGTTGAGTTCTCATCCTCAGTCGTACCTTCGTCTGGTGTTGGGGTTGAAGATATATCATCGGAAATCTCGTCCTGATCGTTTGAGTCTGTCGGTATAATGTTATCAGGTGGTGAGATTATCACAGGAGGCTCGCTTCCCGGGTTGAAGATATCATCCGAGCCAAACAGCGTATTATCGTTGGGAGGAAAAATCACCTCGGGTGGTGTAGTGTCAGTCGGTTTTTCTATTATTACAGGATCAGGCTCCGGTTCGGGAATATCGTCAACGGTAATATTAACAGTTGCCGAATCGGTACCATCGTTACCATCGGTGATATTATAAGTGAAGCTGTCACTGCCACTGTAATCGGCATTGGGGGTATAAGTAAATGTGCCATCACTATTATAGCCTACTGTACCATGGGTTGGTTGTGTATAACTGTCAATGGTTAGGGGATCGCCATCCAGATCGCCATCGTTGGCTAGTACATTACCTGTAGTAACGGAAGTGTCCTCGTTCGTACTTGCCGAATCATCAACAGCAACCGGGGCGTCGTTAGCGGCGTTGACGGTCACTGTGAAGGTATCTTCCACCCACAACTCACCGCTGTCGGTAGCGCGGACCGTAATATCAGCCGTGCCGTTTTGATTAGCACCGTAATCCAGAGTCAGAGTCCCGGCCCCGCCGTCGATGGTCGTTGAGTCAAATAAGCCGCCGTTAGTATTGGAGGCAATCGTATAGGTCAGGTCAGCATCGGTATCTTCAGTATCATCGAAAGCGCCAAACAGATCAACCACCGTATCAACCGCGTCCTCATTCACATTAACATCAGCAATATTGGAAGTAATGGGCGTGTCGTTCTGGGCGGTTACGGTCACCGTGAAGGTATCTTCCACCCACAAGCCGCCGGTATCGGTAGCTCGTATAGTAATATCACTGGTACCGCTCTGGTTGGCGGCATAATCTAATGTTAAAGTACCCGCTACGCCATCGATGTTGGTGGCATCAAACAATCCGCTGTTGGTATTGGAAGTAATCGTATAGGTCAGGTCGGCATCGGCGTCTTCTATATCATCGAACTCGCCAAACAGATTGATCACAGTATCGACCGCATCCTCATTGACATTTACATCCGCAACGCCCGTTATTGTCGGCGTATTATTGATCATACCGGCCAAACTTGTGATTTCTTGTTGATACAATGAGCGGTTGTAAACTCGAACGTCATCAATAATACCGTCGAAATAATCTGTGCCGGCTCTCCCTCCGATATAAAAAGGTCTCGTATCAGTGTTTATTGTTCCTGCTCGAGCGTCTGGGGGATTATTATCTAGTGCTCTGTAAAAATTAAATAGTTGGGTATAGCGAACGTAATTTTCGCCGGGCATCATCTACCTTAAATTGCCAGTTTACGCCTCTTTGTTTTTCATTGGAATTAGTGGCCCACAC
>DAOWIP010000169.1 GCA_030640865.1 Sedimentisphaerales bacterium
ATACTTATGTTGCCGTTCGTAATCTGCCATCTGACTTTCGTACTCACGACATGTAAGAGAAAAAAATCGCAGATATTCTTCCTGATCCCTGCAAAACAGCAATTTACCTTTTAATGCTTCGAAGCGATATATCGGCTCCGCATGGTTTAATATCCCCGTATCACATTCGGCTCCGGGCGCAACGTTGTGAACACAATCGCTGACCTTTTTATACAACTCCAACGTCGGCTTATCCTCGACAAAAAACGCGATGTCTATATCGCTGCCTTCTTTTACGCTTCCCTCTTTGGCGGAACCGTGGAGAAACGCAAAGCGAACTTCCGGACACCGTTCCTTAAGCAATTCAGACAATTTATTTATATCAAATTTCATAACCTATCAACCTCTATACCGACGGGTGGCAGCGTCTGATGTACACATTAGGCGATGGTATTAGTCTTGTAGGGTGGGGCTTTGACCCACGCGTTTTTCTAATCCCTTAACAAGGATTCGATCTTTTTTTCAGGGGGTGGTTGACTGCTCGGCCCCCAAATCAGGCGCCCGGTCTTATCTATAAGGTAATAAGTTGGCCAGCTTCTCACTGCATAATTTGCCGCAGTATCACCAGTATCAATCCCAACTAAAAAGGTATAGTTATTCTTGTTTAAATAATCGGCGATTTTCGCTGAATCAGCTTTTCTGGCAGAATGAATACCTAATATTTCAAGCCCCATTTTGTTGTATTTGTCATATAATTTCTGTGTGTGTGGCAGTCGAGCTACACATGGCTTACACCATATACCCCAGAAGTCAAGAAGAACAACTTTGCCGCGAAGATTTTCAAGCGTTACCGCTGAACCATACCATTTTGAAATATATAATGAGGGTGGTATTTTGCCAACATATGTTCTTACAAAATCGTTCTTAGTGCCTCTGCGTTCTAATTCTGGTATTTTTTCCAATAGTTCTTTAACATCGGCAAAGTTTTGGGAATCCTGTTGCAGAGCTTCGGGATATTTTTTATAATAAGCTTTTGCTTCTTGCCACCACTTGATAACAGGAGTGGGCCACTGTGACATATCGCGAGGTCCGGGTTTCCAGGTTTTTCTACTGGATTTCCAGAACTCATAGATTGCATCACGGTCTAATTGTTTTATTGCATCTTCAATTTCGCCTTCCCTCAGCATTTCAGAGATGGTTATTTTATCATAAGCATGAAAGGCCCGATTCACTTTATTTCTGTTTAGCGTTTGATTTATTATGAAACCAGCCCCAATAGCAATTCCCGCAACAAAACTTAAAACACATCCAATAATAGCCACGATACCAAGTATGATTTTTCGTTTTCTTCTGTTCAATTTATTCTTCTCTTTTCTTATCTTCGTTTCATTTTCTTCCATTCTATGTTCAACTCTTCAATCTTCAGATCATAAAATCTTAAAATTCTTCTTATCTTTTGCCTCTGAACCATTCCACAAATATTCGCAACCCCTCGGCAATATCCGTTTGTGGATTATAGCCCAGTTTTGCTTTGGCCTTGGCGACGTCGGCGTATGTCTGGATAACATCGCCCGGCTGCACGGGCTGGCGATTTATAATCGCTTTTTTACCCAGTGCCTTTTCTATCTCGCCGATAAGCTCATCCAGCCGGACCGGCCGCGATTCGCCCAGATTGTATATCTCATATCCCTCGCAGTGCTCGATGGCTCCCATAACACCCTGGATTATATCGTCGATATAGGTAAAGTCCCGCCTCATCGAACCGTCGCCGAAGACGGGTATCGGCTTATCTGCCTCGATCAACCGGGCGAACTTATGTATCGCCAGGTCCGGCCGCTGACGTGGGCCATAGACGGTAAAAAACCGCAGACACATTATGTCCATATCGTATAGATGGTGATAGGTATGACAGATCAGTTCTCCCGCCTTTTTTGTGGCGGCGTAGGGCGATATGGGAAAATCAACATTATCCGTCTCCGCAAACGGTACTTTTTTATTATTGCCATAGACGCTTGAACTGGACGCGAAGATAAATTTCCTTATCCCGTATTCTTTCGCCGCCTCCAGCAACACCATTGTCCCGTTTATATTTACATCCTGATATAAAAGCGGCTGTTCAATCGACGGCCTGACCCCCGCCCGCGCAGCAAGATGAACAATCGTATTTATATCACTCCGGGACAGAACCCCGGCAACGCATTCGACGTCTCGAATATCACCTTCGATCAACGTAAATGACTTGTGTTCCAGACACTCAGCGATATTGCTACGTTTGATCGCCGGACTATAGAACTCGTCGAAGTTGTCCAGTCCGACAACTTCAGCGCCATCGGTTAGAAGTCTCTCACATAAATGCGAACCGATGAACCCCGCCGCACCTGTAACCAATATCTTCATATTCATTCAACAAGTCCTGCCGATACTATGATATTCGATCCCCAGTTTTTTCATATAGTTTGGCTCATATAAATTACGGCCGTCAAACATGACCGGCTTATTCAGTTTTTGAGTGATCGTATCAAAATCGGGTGTGCGAAACTCCTGCCAATCCGTAAATATCACTAATGCGTCGGCATCGTCAAGCACATCGTAGCTGTTGGTTACGGTTTCAATTTTCCCGTTGAGCTTTTCCATAGCAGCCGGCATAGCTTCCGGGTCATAGGCCTTTATTTTTATGCCTGCCTCGATAAATTTTTCTATACAGCGGATCGCCGGCGACTCGCGAATATCATCTGTTTTTGCCTTGAAGGCCAGCCCCCAAACCGCCAGTGTGGTTGACCCGGCTTTATCGCCGAAGTGGTCCAGTATTTTTTTGGCGAAGCGATCCTGCTGGGTATAATTTGCCTGTTCGGCCGCTTGTGCGATTGTCATCGGGCAATCCTGCTGCCGCCCCATAAATATCAGAGCCTTGACATCCTTGGGAAAGCAACTGCCTCCGTAGCCGACACCGGGGAACAAAAACGCGTTACCGATTCGTGAATCGCTGCCCAGTCCGACTCGGATCAGTTCCACATCGGCGCCGAACCGATCACACATAGCGGAAATCTCGTTCATAAACGAAATGCGGGTCGCCAGCATAACGTTAGCCGCATACTTGGTCATTTCTGCCGAGGCCGGGTCCATAAAGATAATTCGACTGCTTTTACGCATAAACGGACCGTAGAGATGTTTCATTATCTCTCGCACCGCGGGATTGGTTGTACCGATTATCACTCTGTCCGGCTTCATAAAGTCATCTACTGACGAGCCTTCCTTGAGAAATTCCGGATTGCTGACATAGTCGAACGGTTGTTCCGTTTTGGCTGCCATCACTTCGGAAACTTTTTTATGTGTGCCTACCGGGACGGTACTTTTGGTTACGATTATCCGGTAATCGTCCATCATTTCGGCGATCACCCCTGCCACATCGAGCACCGCCGATATATCCGCCGACCCGTCCGATGCCGACGGCGTTCCTACCGCCAGCAGTATTACAAGCGCGTGTTCGACGCCCTGTTTCAGTTCGGTGGTAAAACTCAGTCGTCCCGCCGCCTGGTTATGCTTTACAAGCTCAGTCAGGCCCGGCTCATAGATGGGAATAAGCCCTTTTTTGAGTCCTTCGATCTTTTTTTTATCCGTATCGACACAGACGACATGATTACCGCCTTCCGCCAGACACGCCGCGGCCACCAGACCGACATACCCTACACCAACAACGGTTACTTTCATTTAAATATCTCCCAATGCGATAACTGTTCACTTAATTGTCATGCCTGCGGAGACAGGCATCCAGTAGGGTGCGATATATCGCACCGTTTGTTTTATATTCTTCTCTTCTTTCTTCTTTTTTCTTTTTTCTGGATTCTGAATTCTGAATTCTGAATTCTGAATTCTCTCTTCTACTCACCACGCCTACCGCAGCCAGTTCTCGACAAAGTACGTAAGATCGGTAAAATCAACTGTCCCGCTCATATTAAAATCACTACCGCCACACCAACCCGGCTCCACACAGCTACCGTCATCGTCCCACCCGGTCGCCAGGACGGCAAAGTCTTCGATGTTGACCTTCCCATCGTTATTTATGTCCGTATCCGGCTGAACAGCCAAAACATTCAGTTCCGCCATAGTCGTCCACGGATTGTCATTAACCTCCGAAAGAGCTTTCAGGCGAACATATTGGCCGAGCGTACAATCAAACGAAATCTGTTTCTCTGTTTTGTCTTTTACAGGGGTTCCGCTTGCGACGGCTGTGCCCCAATTATCGGTGTTGTTACTGATATAGAATTCATAATCCTTTATCATGCCGTTTTCATCACCCGGCCCGCCATCCTGCCTGGGCAGATACCTGAATCCGCAGATGTCATAGAAACCACCCAGATCAATCTGTATCTCATGCGGATGAGGTGGAGAGGTCGGTTCCCACTGAGTATGCCACATCGTCTATAGATCATCATCGAACGAATTTTCAGCGGGGTGACCACCCTCTTCTACCAATTTCCTCGCTGTCAACATACACAAGGTCCCAGCCGGACTGCGAGATTTGTAAAAGGGGGGCAGACGGGAACTCATACGCTCCAATGTCATATCCGCCGCCGTAGGGCCTTAGTGTTCCCGCGAAGTCTTCATCAGGCGCATTATCAGCAATGCCTTTGTCAATTAAATATATCGCTGACGAGGTAAGTGTGAAATCATTGTTTTCGGGATTAGTCATTCCAAGGTCTGCGTTGTGAATTGCGGGTACGGCAGAAGCATCAATATTATTACTGAACTCCGTAATGTCAACTTCCAGGCATTCCTGAATCAGATAAAGGTCATTTGACACATTGTTGTTGACATAAAAACCACCGTCCACCGGCCAAAGACTGGAACTATAGGTTCCACACAACTTTCCGCTCGGTCCTACTTCAATCGCTTCGTCGCCGACCGCATCATAAAATATATTGTTCTCAATAACCACATTCCGATATTTGTTGGCAAGTCCGGGATTTTTGTAAAAGGTTATAAGCCCGGTACAATAATTCGCGTATGGCGCGCCATCATTCGCGAATGTGTTGTTGATAATATTGTGAGTCCACCCATCCCCTGTAAGAGCCGTACCGTTGTAACCGTCGATTTTAACCGCCCAACCGGAAAGCATATTGTAAAAAATTGAATTTTTAAGCGTGTGATGATGGCCCTGCGAATACCACCCGTGATCGTGAACAAAATTGTGGTAGTAAACTTCTCCGGGAGGAAAAGAATCGTGGTTTCTGCCGATGGTATAAAACAGACAACGGTCAACTGTAAAATAGCCGGATAAAGGACCGGTATAAATCCCCGCAAAACCACCAGAACTACTGTACGTCACTCTCCCAATATCATGTATTTTACAATTGTAAATATAAATATTGCTTGTGGACTCTGTCGAGCCGGTCGAGATTCCGAACCACGAAAAATCAAAAAATTCGAAACCCTCAAATCTTATATAAGCCGAATTGTTATAAACCTGGAAACCGACGCTGGTCGTGTTAGACTGTCCGTCGATTTTGGCGCCGTAAACGGTTTCGGACTTGAAAGTTATCCGATTTTCGCTTGTTCCCGCAGTTCTGAAACGAGCCACACAATTATAACTATACCCAGCAGGATCAGTATAAGTTCCGTCTTTAACAATGATTGTATCGCCAGGCCCAACCGTGTCAGCCGCTTTTTGGATGGTTTGCCACGGCCCGTTATCGTCCCCCATATAGCTGTAATAACGCCCGTTCCGGTTGTCGTTGCCGCCGGTCGCGTCCACATAATAATTGACTGCGCTAACCTCGGCCGAACTTATCCACATCACACTCGCTGCAATCGCTAATACCAATGTCTTTTTCATCTTCTCTGTCCTTTCCTGTTGTTTTCTGACAGCAAGCCCCCGACGTTTACTGCCGCAGCCAGTTCTCGGCGAAGTATGCAAGGTCAGACATACCAACCGCGCCATCATCCCACCAGACCGCCAGAATGGCAAAATCCTCCAGATTGACCGTCCCGTCTCCATTCAGGTCCGCCAGTTCAGTGTATCCCAATGAAAAATCATCATTACTATAATCGCCATCATCTGACCAAACATTAAAACCAAAGTCAGCAACATCAGCATGATAGATATTCGCGTCGCCTCCCGTACTCTCGGTGACATCGCCGGATTCCATTTCATTCCACTCTCCTAATCCTGCATCACCTATTAAATTTCTGGATAGAGTAACGCTTCGAGTGGTACCCAGGGCATAAATTCCGTATCGTTTAGGCTGTATAATTATATTATCGTAAATATGGG
>DAOWIP010000267.1 GCA_030640865.1 Sedimentisphaerales bacterium
ACGCCGGTGTTGGTCATATAAAGGGTTGCCTTGGTGCCGAACCACTGGGCACGTTCATTGATAGTGGCGGAAGTGAGGCCGAAGACATTACAGCGGCATATATGATTTTGGTCGGTAAGCATTATAGAAACCTGGTTGCGGAAAGGATTTTTATATACGTTATCGCTGTTCCTGACGGTGGGATAATCGCATTTATATCCCAGACAGGAGACTTTGGTGATGCGTTCTCCGGTTACACCGGTCAGGAATCCGAGAGAATGGGTAGGGTAGTGCATAGGGGGAAAGCCCCATCGCCAGGCACGAGAACCGTCAGGGTTATAGTACCGCGATTTCTTGTTACGAATCAGTTCGGTACCGCCATGATGATAGTATTCCACCTCCGTATAGAACATTTCTCCAAAGCCGCCCTGTTGAAACATATTGCGGGCGAAAATGCAATCCTGGCGGTAGTAGCTCGACTCCGCCATCATATATTTCAGGCCGGTTCGTTCCTTCAACTCCTTCAGCATCCGGGCTTCTTCTAATGACATACATACCGGGCAAGCCGAAACCACGTGCCAGCCGCGGTCCATACACATCTTCACATGTTTAGCGTGATCGGGTGCCCCGGAAAAAATGGCTACCGCGTCGATGTTACGAGCCTTCTTTACCATTTCTTCGAGGGAATCATAGACATTGTCGCATTTATAATTTTTACGTAGTTTTTCTCTCCGGTCAGGCCGCAGATCGGTAACGCTCGTAACGACACAATCAGGATGTTCATGCCAGTGGAAACTGGCGCCGAAACCACCGCCGACAACTCCCATACGAATTGTCTTGCCTGTCTCGGCCGGGTAGGCCCGCCCCACCTGCATGGTCAACAGTTGCCCTGCCGCTAACAGCATCGTTGAGCCTGACAGTTCTAAAAACGAACGACGTGACACCTCTGACTCGCGCTTGCTTCCCATTAGATTTCCCTTTTTATACTAATCCCAGTTGAAATTTCTCGATATGCCATTACACAACTATTTTGCGGATAATGCGTCATACTCGGCTCTGCCGGGAAGAATTATACCCAATGGGTATAAGTTCCATAATCAATACACCTCGCAATCCTTGTCGATTTGTTGGTAATCTTCAATTCCGGAAATACTCTCCGGCCGCTTCAGTATCCGGGATAATTTACGGTCATCTTTTTTGATTGCCTTGAAGCCCCATAGTTTCAGACGAAATCGAAAATCTTGTATTGCTGTTGCTATTTGAATTTCGCCGGGCACCCACGCCTTACCCAATTTTTTATAGTTGCTCAACCGGCTGTGCATAGTCCGCTGTCCGTTCTGGTTGTACGTGTTTATTTCGCGCGGCAGATTATCACATCGGTCGATTATGATTTCGCGTTTGATCTGATAGCCGTCTCTTTGATAATCGATATATTCGATAGTGTAATACTTTTCTGCTACTTTATAGGCGGGATAGACCGGCTTTACCGGCAGATGTCGCAATCCGATAAATTCCAGAAACACTTGTGGGTCGATCATCATCTGTTTTGAGCAGTTTTTGCCTTGATGTTCGTATTTGCCCCACCAGCCACGCTTGTCCGGCTTGATATACATCCAGAATTCTTTTTCGTTTGAGCCTACAACTAATGCCTCGTCCAGCACTGCTTTCGCCATCAGAAAAAAGGACGACGGCTGCTCCGGCGTATCAGCAGGTACAAAATATACCCGGCCGCCCATGTGCGGATGCTTTTGTTTTTTCCCTTTGTCATCGACAAATTTCACTTCCCATTCGAAGACATTTGCCTTGAACGGCGGCAGCGCCTCGATATTAGCGTTGTAACGCGCCAGCGCCTCCATACGTGTCAACGGCTCGCAAATGCGCTTAATCGTCTTGCACCCGACTAACCCCTCCAGCCCCAACCACACAAGAGCAAATCCCTTTGCTCTAACGGCACAAATCCCAAACACCCACCTCTTTTTAGTATTATAGCTGTTATTTATCATTGTTTATTTGTAACCGTTCACGGGTTCTTTTCCTCAAGTAGGGCGGGCCTGTGGCCCGCGGTTCTTACCAGCCCCCGATGTAAGTGGGAGGAACACTCCGTGTGGCGATCTTATTTGATGTTCAATTCTTCTTCCACTCTCCACCCTCCACTCTCCACCCTCTACTCTCTACTCTCACCACTCACTACTCATTTGTTTGATTCCTCATTCTGGTTTCATAATTCGTCATTGATCCTGTAGATGGCATAAATAAAGGCGGTCTCCTGGCGGGTCGAGTATAATCGCCCGAATAGAGCCAATGGTTGGCTTTAATATTTTACGACGCAGAAGCGCCGAAAGGAGACCACCATG
>DAOWIP010000299.1 GCA_030640865.1 Sedimentisphaerales bacterium
CAATACGGACCCGGCCGACGAAGGCTGGTCGTTTGTGGTCGATGTTCAGGACCAATACGATGACATCAACGGTGGCTATGCCGAAGACGCGGATATAGATGATAACGCCTCGGATTGGGAGGAAAATCAGGGGAATCAAGGTCCTAATGACGTCGAAGACAGTGGCGGACTGATGATACAACTGGATAACAGTTCAGATCCCGATCCGGCCCTGAAAGGGGCGTTAGAATACGATTTCTGCATGGGCGGCGGTCCGATTATGATATCGTTTGATACAGAATTAGTTTTGGACGCGGATGTCGGTGGGGTGGTAGGTTCTGAAACACTGATTCTGATGGTATCCATTGACGGAATGTATTTTACCAAAGATATTGATGATCCGGATGATCCGGCAATATATATCGGGCTGACCCAGGATGGTGATCTGGATGATCATGACGATGATCCCCTTACGCCGGATGTCTGGACGGGAGCGTACACAGTTCTCGACTGGGATACTATAGAATTTGAACTGGGAAGCGAAGAAATATTGGGTCTGAACCCCGGTATGCATACTTTGAGTTTTGAGGGGTGGCTGACGAACGACAATAGTGAGGCCGCCGGGGTTGGGACAGTACGGATCGATAATCTGAATATAAAGGGGCCGCAGGAAAGTCATACGCGGGTCGATAACTTCGCGGTGTATCAGCGGGTAGTGCCGCAGAGTGAGGAAATAAGCGGCTCCGGTTTCACGGATGATCCGGGGTTGTTGACATCGCCCGCACTGGAGCAGTGGAGTTATAGCGATGTTTTTGATCCGGATAACGTCTCAGTGGAAGGTGCATGGGAACAGGACGCGGGGGGGGCTGGTTCCGGTGACGGCGCGCTGGTGATGAGACTTGGGGATGGCCTGACCAGTCGCGGCCAGACGGTCGATGGGGCCGAACTGGAAGGCCGCTTCTATTACGTATTCCGCGCGAATGAACCGAGCGACCTTGAACTCAATTTGTCCTATCGGCTGCAAACGGGCGAGGGTATCGGAGAAAGCGATACTCTGGGTATGAGATTCGCAATTGACGGTCTGGAACTCAATACCGACACCTATCAGATTACGGGCGGCGGCAAGGACGGCGGCTGGCGGTACATCACTATAGACGTCTCCGATTTACCCGGCGGCGGAGCGTATCCGACGGGCAATCATATACTAAGCATATACGGTGCGCTGTCGAACAGCGAAGCATCGCCGGACGGCACAGGGACGCTGAGTATAGATAATGTAGCCATAACGAGCGTTACGACATTCGGTACCGATCCGTTAGATAGTACGTGGGGCTATCTGGACATAAACGATCCGTCCGGGACTGACCCGGGTGGTGATGTTCACGGCATTTGGCAGGATAATACAGGTGAGACGGGGGCCTCGCCGGATGGCAGTTTGAAGCTGTTTCTTGGAGACGGGATCAACGCGGTAGATGGAGTGGATAAGGACGCCGGTACAGAAGGGCTGGAAGGATATTTCACATATACCTTTACGCTGGATACAGCGGGCTATCTGGATTTGTCTCTGGATTACTATATGGGGACAGGCGGGAATGTCGAAGCCGGTGCGGATATGGACCTTTGCATTTTGATCGACGATGTAGCCCTGAATCTGCAGGATATTCCTCAGAATTTGGCGCCTGTTGATTTCCAGATGGCCGCATCGGGAGGTTGGGCGCGGAATAGCGGTTGGCAGACGGTTACCCTATCGAATATCGGCCTGCTGACGGCAGACGACGAACATATATTAAAAATCGGCGGAAGGTTGTCCAAGAGCGGTGAGGGTGAACTGACATACAGTGAAGACTTCAGCGCGGATGTGCTGGCGGCGGGGATTGGTACGTGGGGCAATTCAGGGGACGCTGGTACGACGCAGACGTATGACGGTGTGAACGATCTTTTGGATATAAAATTGAACGACGGTGTGACGGGCGGCGACCTGGAGGCGCAATTTATGCACGGCTATACGCTGGATCATACGGACGATTTGATAATCGAGTTCGATTATGAATTCGAGACAGGCGCCGACTCGCTGTTAGGAACCAATACAGACGAAACACTGAGCCTGGAAGTATGGTTAGACAGCGACGACGATCTGACAACGCTGGATACGCTCTTGACCACGATAGACAGCGGCATTCTCGCCGACGGCGTCGAGACGGTTAGCGGCAGCCTCATTCTGGACAGCAGCCTGGTGGATAATCTTCAGCATGCCCTGGAAGCCGGTCTGCATACGATAGTTTTCAAGGGGATTATGACGGATACAACAGATGTGGGAGACGATGACTGGGGTTTTGTGCGGATTGATAACGTGGACATTTACGAGAAGTCTCACGGCGTGGGCGTGATTCGTTTTGACAATGTCGATATCAAGACTACGGCGGGCAATGGCGACTGGGAGATGATCGCAGCGGGCGGTGATGTGGGCGGCAACGACGCGGTTGGTCTTCGGGATAACAGCGCTAATCGGTATGCGGTATATGACGACAGGCGCGATAATGGTTTTCAGGCCGACATTCATATCTCCCTTGCGGGCACCGGTACGCAACGGTATCTCATCGAGGACGTTCATCAGAATGATTACGGCCAGCTTGATGTGATGTTCCGCTATCGAGTGGATTCGCTGGTGGATGCTTCCATACGGATTTTGCTGGATAAGGACGGGGAATATGAGGAAATAGAAGCAAGTAATGAGTTCCTGCTGTCCTGGGCGGACAACTGGGACTGGTGGACCGGCGACACAAATAACCGGAAATATACGTGGGTTAAAGCTACTATCGATGATATACCAACGGGCGAGTACACGATAGTAATCGAGGTGAGTTCGGCAGAAGCGGGGGCGGAGTTCTGGATAGATAATCTGACCGTTCTGGCAACGGAGCCGACGAACGCGGTTCGTCCGATGGCAACGCTGGCGGCGACGGGCCAAAGTGGTGAGCCGCGATCGTTCGCAGTGGGCGTTATGAACAACTCCGAGGAATTGCGGGTCTATGCCGGTGCGGATAAGGATTCCGGCGGGGCGACGAGTCCCTGGCCGGACGGTCAAATTTTCAACTATCAATCGGGAGATCCGTTGTTCCTGGGTGACGGCTATAATATGAGCAGTATTTTTGAACTGCGCGGGGAAGAATGGGAGAAATATGGCGGGGACCTGCTCAGCTATACTCAGTCTATCGACTTTTTAGGTGTGGGCAGTTCAGAAGGGGCTTCGATGAAGGGTATGCCCAAGGATGTGGTTCTGCTACTGGAGGATATGATCATCGGTCCGCACCAGGTGGAGTGGGTGGCGCTCCAGCGGGCAGAGACAGATTGGGTGGACACCGACGACGATGGTGTAAATGATGCTTTTTACATTTATCCCTGGACGCCAACCAGTCCGCCTGAATATTTTAATCTGGCGCCAGATGAAACAGATTTAGTGCCGATGGTCTGGCGGTGGGTTAATACCGCGGACCCGGCGGCGGGGATAAACTGGCGGCCGCATTGGGAGGATACAGGGTTTGTCCCGCAGGGAGAATCTCATGCCTATACCAATCTTCAGATGGTCAGTAGCGGTGGTCAACTGCCGGTGGTGGCGTGGACACGAAGAGACAGCATTGGTCTTCATAGCGACTCGGCGGCGCTTCGCTGGGAAGGGATTGACGCGGCAACCGGTCTGGATGTATGGGGAGTTATGGGGTCGTCGGAGAGCGTACAGAACAATCAGTTCTGGAGTAGGTTGTGGCTTACTGATATGATCGTGGTGCCGGACGGCGACCCGATGGTGTCATTTAGAATGGGGCACCTGGACAGTTACGGAATCCGGGAATTTCGTGAGGAGTTGGAATTGCCGGTGATTACCGTATCAGAGGAGTCCGGTGTTGTCGATGATGACAAACTGGAGTTCGGGCAGGTAACGCTTGGGTGGACAAATCCGGTAAAGCAAAACATGAGGATTTTGAATGACGGTTCCGGAGAACTGGTGATTCAGGATATAATATTCGGCGGTTATGGTGATTTGTCGAGCAGTCCGTTTTCGCTGCTGGATCCGCCTGAAGGATTTCCTGGTAACCCGGTACGGCTGGAACCTTTGCAGACGACTGTCGAAGGCGAAGATATTGACAGTATAGATTTCATAGTGCAGTTCGATCCGACAGGTGTGCCGGCGGGTCTGTACGACGCGATACTGGTGATACAAAGCAACGACGCCCAGCAGACAGGACATCCGAATTTTAGACATCCGTTTGCGCATTTCTACGAGGTGAGTCTGCAGGTAGAGGTTGTCAGCGAATCGGAGCTTAAAGTTGATAATGATAATTACCGGCTGGTGTTCGAGGATTCGATAATCGACGGCGGCGGATTGTCTGATTTGACGGGCCGCTTTCAACAGGAGTTCACGGCAGACGCGGCGGGGGATGTGGGACTGAGTTTTGACTATCGGCAACTGCTTGGCGAGAGACTGACAGACGGCCAAACGCTTGATATGATTGTCAGTGTTGATGGTGTGGATGTAACCGTGGCGGGCGATTATCAAATCGTGGGTGGAGGCACGCAGGACAGCGGTTACGAGACGGTGAATTTGACGTTAAACGATCTGGAAGCCGGTGAGCATGTAGTGTTTATTCGCGGAGAATTGTCCTCAAGCCTGGGCTGGGGAGGAGGTACGGGAGAGTTGCTGCTGGATAATATCGTGATTGGGTCCGACAGTTATAACTTCAGTTTGGATCCGGGTGAGAGCAAATGGCGGTATATGGAGGATGTGGAAGACCCTGACGCGAGCGACGGGGACTGGGACGCAGACGCGGGTGCTACGGGCGATGATGACGGGGGGCTGAAGATGGTTTTAGGCGTACCCCAGGAGACTCAGGAAGTGGTTCTGCGTAATACGGGTGAATCGCCCCTGACGATCGAGGAATGGATTATCGCCGGGGATATATTTTCTGTTCCTGTTCAGACGGCTGGCGGGACGGCGGGCGCGGTGGTCAACCGATTCCAACCCAACGGTACATATATTGAAGAAGTGGTTTCGTCGAGCAATTATACAGGGGCGGACGATGACGTAATACTGAATCCGGGTGATTATCTGACCTTACTGGTTGTGTTCGAACCGACCGACAATATGGTATATGATCAGGCGATGTATATTACGAGCGATGTGTCGGG
>DAOWIP010000131.1 GCA_030640865.1 Sedimentisphaerales bacterium
AAGCAAGCTCTGCTGAGGAGCAACTTGCCAGGGATAACCAGTTGGGTGTGACGGATTACCGTTGGGGCGGGCTATTTTATACTGCCCGCCCAACCCCTATCACTAATAATGGTAATCCAGAACTCCCCTATGCCTTAAAAAAACCTCCTTGCCGAAGGCAAGGTTGTCTCTTAATTGTAAAAGTGATTTGTCCAATTCACGCTGAACCAGTACACTACCAAACGGTGGATATACAGGGGCAGACCGACAAAAAAGGCCAGAAAGCTAAATGCACTTATGGAAAAGTTTAAACGTCTTACCTATATCGATGCCAGAGATATGTTATCCAAGTAAGTTTTTAGAGATTATATCTGTAACATCGGCCGGATTGTAAGATACAGCCCATCGCCACTTCCCGAATCCGCCTTTTTGATTGACGGCTTTTACCCATTCATCCAGGAATGACCGTTTTGTTTTATCCTGTTGGGTATCCCGCCCTTTGGTTTCAAGGATCAAATAATTACCGTTTGTGAGCTGTATGATAAAATCAGGCCAATATTTTCTAACCACACCCTTGAAAACATAAATAATCTCAAAGCCAAGATGGTCATTTTTCACCCATGCCCTGACATTCTTGTTGCGGTCAAACTCAAAGGCTTCCGACGCTTCCCAGGTACTGTCAAACACACAAAAGTTTATATGAGATTTCTTTGTTAGTTCGCACGGCCTGCCTGTGTACCACGTTCGCATATTGCCGGTTGAGCGGATAGGATAGCTTTGGTCAAAAACAGGCTCTAAGGTTTCAACGTTATCTTCCCGGATGGCATCCGATATGTGCTGGACAACCTTGTTCATATTGAGAGTTATTATAATTCGCCGCCTTAACTCGTCCTGATGAAAAAGAGATGGAGAAATCTGAATCTTACCGGCGGAGATAACCTGTTCAACAATCTTGATTAACTGGGCAAGTAAATACTCCTTATTGCCCTTCCAGTTTTTCCGCATCTGGTCAAAATTGTCTCTGGCCACCTCAAAGATAATTTTCTGCATACGGAATTTGCGGCCTAAAGCTTGAAGGTCTATTTCAGAAATTTTGGTTACATCCGGCTTGCCCTCAACAATTGGGGCCAATTCCGCGATTTGAGCGGTTTCAAATGCGTTCAGTTCCAGCGGTTTTACCTTCTCCATATCCAAGGCAAGTTGGGGACGATATACATGGTCGATACGGATGATATTCGGCCAACTTATCTCATATTTCTTCTTTTCGGGCACCGGCTCAATAGGTATTTTTTGCGTTGGCGGCGGTGGCGGCGGCCCGTCCTGTGTTTCGTGAGGCAAGAAAGTGAACGGCACACCAAAAATATTGACATATTCCGGGTCCATCCGGCCTTCCGAATTCAATTCGTAAGAGGTGCGACGCAAGCCCCGGCCGACTACCTGTTCACAAAGCAACTGGCTTGAGAACGCGCGTAATCCCATGATATGGGTTACAGTCTTGGCGTCCCAGCCTTCCGAAAGCATACCCACGGAAATAACCTTCTGGATATTTTCTCCCGGCATCCCTTTTTTGCCCACGGTATCGACGATGTCTCTGAGTTGGTTGGCCAGTTGTAGCTTTGTCAGTTTCCTGATGGGCTTATCTTCTTCATCTGCTCCATCGTTGGTTTTATTTTCCCAGTCTAACGGTTCATCCTGTGATTCCGCCATATCAAGGACTTTGGAATCGATATGAAGGATTCGCTCAGGAATACACAATTCATCTATGAGTATCTTCCGGTGATCGAAGGCATATTTTACACGGGCGGCGGTATAAGTTGTATTGGCAACCGTGATCATTACCGGCGGAGTTGACAGGTTGTTTTCCTGCCATGATTTGAATGTTTCCTGCCAGTCTTTCCCCAGCAGACAATAGCCGTTTATCACCAAATCGGGAAGTGGTACCTCAGCTTCCACCTTACGATTTATGTCAACCTTGACCTCTGGATCATTGTAAATGTGATAAAGTTTCGACTTATATGTCTTTGCATCAGGCAGGGCATCATCTCTAATGACAACACGGGGAGTTTTAACCAAGCCCGATTCTATCGCGTCGTTAAGGCCGAAATCGCTTATCACCCAGCCGAACAGGGCTTCTTCGGAGCTTTTTTTGCCGGATGGGGCGAACGGCGTGGCGGAAAAATCGAAACATTTAAGAATCCCGCGGGCCTTATTGATTCTGTCAAGGCCACCCACCCACTTTGTCGCCTCATCAATCTCGTCTTTTTTGACCCCCTTTATCTTGGATTCTGCCGGTACCCGCCAGGCATGATGAGCCTCATCGTTGATAACCAGGATATTACGGGCCTTGGCCATATTGCCCAGGACTTCCCGGACGTATGCCTCATCACTTTTAGGGCCGCGTTTATCGACGCCGCGTTTTTTAGCAACTTTTTCCTCGGTCTCCCAATTCAACTTGTGCCAGTTATGAATGAGAATCCTGCCTTGGCGGAGCTTCTCTGCCAGACCGGTAGGAATGACACCAAATTCTTCGTAATAATTTCCCAGTGAATCCGGCATCAATACACCCAGTCGGTTCTTTACCGTCAAGCCCGGCGCTATAATCAGGATATTCTTGGCGAAACGGCTGTCTTGCGGATAGGTAACTTTATTCAAGACCTGCCAGGCAATCAGCATGGCCATAACGATAGTCTTTCCTGAACCGGTGGCCATCTTCGAGCACAGCCGGAGAAAATCGCCGCCGTCGCCGGGGACATCAATACCCACCTTTTCAGAATCGGGAGCCTCAACAAACCAGATGAGCGTCTCCATCGCCTCCAGTTGACAGAAGAACAGCGGATTTCGCCGCTGGTCGTCGCTATGCCAATGTTCCAGAAGCCGCTTTGTTATTCCAGATACGCCCGGATAGTTCGCTTGTCGCCAGGCCTTTACACGCGGGCGGATTTTATTCACCAGCGGCAGTTCGATGAAAATACCCATATCGTCATACGCTGTAGAACCTGGGGAGGCAATAATATAACCGGCGGGACGACGGCCATGCCTTTCGTCAAAGGTTTTACTATTCCGGTCATAGTGCCAGTAAGATTCCGGTTCTTTATACGGCGAATTGATTATCAGATGGTCGATAGTTGCCTGACCCATCAGTCAACCTCCATAATCCTGAGGCTTTCGATGCCGCGATCATCGACGATTTTTACAGCTATACGCTTATATTCGCCCAACTCAAAGGGCAACGATACCGTCCCGCGATACGCCTCTATCAGCTCCTCGTCAATCTCGGCCTTGAGGTTTCGTGCCAGACGCGCCCAACCTTCCTTTTCACCGGCCATCGGGAAAAATATCTGCCGCGGAAATACACTGCGACCGTCGTAATCGGTATCGACCATCCAAAGGGCGATCTTCTCCGTACCGCCCGAATCAATGGTGCCGCTACGAGTATCGTAATAATCGAATCCCTGTACGCTCACCCGATATTTGCTTTTATCGTCCCCGTCTTTAATCTCTTCGAGTAGTACATCCGGCTGGCCGACAAGGAAGAAACTATCATTGCTGGATCGCTTCTTCTTCAAGTCATCAGTGAGTAAATCGGCGTTCATCTTCGCCTTCAACAGCGTAACACCCGGCCAGTTGGTTTCGTCAATATCCTTGGCCGCCTCCGGGTCGAATTGAAAGGCCGCGAATACAACAATTTTCGGCTTGGGTACCAGTAAGTTGGCTTCCTCCAGGGCCAAAGCCACCTGCCGCTGCTCCAGCGGGGCATGTTCAGGGCCGAATGAAATCACTACACGCTGGGGTTTGTCTTCTTTGCTCTCCCCCTCGGCCTGGAGCCAATGCGTCCCGGATAACGGCTCAACACGCGAAAACTCTATCCGCTGACCACCCCTGCCGCGAATACCCGCCTTAAACAACTCATCCCGCCATTCACCCTGACGAAGCGTCTCGCCCGAACGAACAATCGAGGCGTCAGCGGGAGAATTATCTTCTGTTTCTTTAAGGGGCTTGACCGCCGGGGCTGGAACCGCCTCCACCGTAAAGGGACCTGTTACCCGCGCCTTGGAATTGTCAGTGTATGGCTTGTCATAGAGTGTTTCTCTGGCCGACGGCTCATTGTTGGCAATGGATTTCAGGGTTATATGCGGCACTGTCTTGTAATTAAAGCCGCTACCAACACCTTCATCAGGATGGGCCAATTCGTAATAGTCAAACACCGCTGTCATTAACCGCTGCCTGGCCAAAGTAACCGCCACACGGGACGTATCACACGTAATCCACCGCCTGCCCCACTGCTCGGCAACAAACGCCGTCGTCCCACTGCCACAAGTCGGGTCAAACACCAAGTCGCCAGGATCAGTAGTCATAAGCATACAACGCTGAATAACTTTCTGATTAGTTTGAACAACATATGTAATATTCGCTTCTCCCATTACATCATCCCATACTGACGATATTGTTGAATATGGGAAATCGTCAAAATAGTGAATATATCGAAGCGTATTTTTTGTTGAAAGAAGCCTGTGTGCTTTTGTTAACTGTTTAAGCCCCTGTGTAGTAGTGCGCCAGCCTGCATTAGGTCTGGGTCGATACTCTTTACCATTAAAAACAAATGGTTGCGTTGTAGATTCTGATCCACTTCTTGAGTTTAAGTCTGTGCTCTTAAATACCCTCGAATTTTCCGGCAACTGCTTTTCACCAATAAGTTCATCATGTGTTATACTTCTAACAGCACCATCTTCTAAGAGTAATTGCCTGAACTCTGTGAAATCTAAGCCAAAATGCTTTTTGACAAACAAATTTCTACATTTGATTTTAGATTTATCCTTACCATACCAAATCAAAAAGTCTGCGACGGTCGGAACAGTGGAAGATGTCTGGCTACCTGATTTTTTGAATGTGATAAATCCCGCAAAATTTTCCACCCCAAACACTTCATCCATCAAATTCCTGACCAGATGTACATTCTCATCTGAAATCTGCATAAAGCAACTGCCGCTTTCGGTCAGTAGTTCTTTCGCTGACAGCAGCCTGTCCCGCAAATAGGTCAGATAAGAATGGATACCCAATTCCCAGGTATCGCGGAATGCCTTGATTGTTTCCGGCTCGGCGGTCAGGTCCTCATCCTTGCCGTTCTTAACATCGCGTTTGTTTGTAAATGGCTGGAAGTTGGAGCCGTACTTGATACCGTAAGGTGGGTCGATATAGACCATCTGGACCTTACCAGCCATCCCTTCCTTTTCTAACAGTGAGTTCATCACCAGCAGAGAGTCCCCGGCAATCAGGCGGTTGGACCAGTTATGATCGTGTTTATAGAACTCGACGGCCTCGCGCAGAGGCGGGTTTTCTTTCATGGACGCGAATAACGGTTCATGTTCTCCGTTGCCGTTGCGTTTGCGGACCGCCTCGATGATTGTCCGGGGATCAATGCGTTCGTGGACGTGCAGCGAACGGGTGGGCACTTCGAAGGATGTATGTTCGGCCTTACCGGCCCATTGCAGGGACGGGTCGATATGGGGGTCATAGGCGTATTTTTTGGGTTTGGCTTCCTTGTCGGTCTCCGGTGTTACCAGGCCGACAGGCGGATTGTTGGTCCGCTCCTTGCCCTTGTGGTCATACTGTTTGATCTTACGTTTCTTCGGGGTGCTCTTACTCTTTGCCATCCGGTTCGCCTCACTTGGGTTGTCCACACGGCACAACAAAAAGGGCGCCGCTACACTCGTGCCCAACTGTGGTTCACCAAAACCATAACAGAACACGCAAGCGGCACCCGTTTTGCCCAAAGGCAAACGAGCACCGACTTCTGTGCGTTTCTGTATAAGAAATTTGGTGATTTCAGTTGGAACGCAAAAACTCAGTACAAAACTATTCAATTGTCCGGCTGAGTCTGGCCCAGCCGACCATCACCATAACATATTGGCCCGCCAAATACAAGATGACATGTCAACTACACCAGACTTGCCTATATATCTGCTTGATGTATAAACACTTACATAAATATTGACGCTGCGCCATGGCCTGATGCTTTAAAATGTCCCCGCGGACTGTTACAATACAGGCGTATTTTTTAACGAATCTGGGACGGCGGTTTGATCGACCGCCAAGCGATTTTAGCAGCAGCATTTACCCGTCTGAACAACGGCCTCAAACAAGGCAGTTCTTGGTTCAATTTAGCCCCTCTTGCTAATAATTAGCCCCAATTCACGTAAAATTTTATCAACGTTTTTATCTGTGATATTACCACGATTGGACAACCATCGGTGGATTGTAGTTCGTCCAATACCGTGTTCTTTTTGCATTTCTTTAGCTAATTGGTTTATTGACCACTTGCGAAATCGCAATTCTGTTAATACGGCTGCACGTATAGTCGGCGGGGTGGACATAACACAAATCCTTATTGGTATATAAGCAAACCGAGGAATATCAAAAACCTATACCCTGGTATCATATATTGCACATAAATTTTAATCAATGAAATTCCACGGGCTAAAGTGGACGACATAACACACTTATAGACAAGGTATTATATTTTCAGTTTTCAATAATTTTAAATTTATTCTTAAAAACGTGTTTTTCCTTTTTTTGATTTATATATTAGCTCTGAAAGGAAAATATATGAAAAGTGCAACCGGAATACGTTTTAATTTGGGGGGGGAACGATGACTGGCGACCCATTACTTTTAAGCACCATTGAGGCAGCAAAGTTGTTGGGTATTAGCCGCTCAATGTTTTATGCCCTTCATTCTTCAGGCCGAATAGGTGTAATGCCAACCAGACTGGGCCGCCGGACATTATGGTTACGCACTGAGTTGATAGCATAGACACAAGCAGGCTGTCCAACGCGGGATAAATGGATGAATATTCGGGAAGCGATAGTATGAAAGGGAAAATCATGGATTTGATAGTTACTTCGGATGATTGTTCTAAAACCGCCACTGACGGGGGTTTTCAGCGCGAAGAATCGCAAAAGTCGGAGCAAAAGGGGACCAATGCCTTACACCCCAGAGTTGCGGCTAAAATGGCACAAATCCCCGGTGTGTACAGGGAAAAATATAAAAAAGCAATGACCGGTAAAAGTCTGCGGGCAGCAGTGGATTCTTTCTGTGTCGAATGCACGGGATACCAGCGCGAAGAAGTGAAACTCTGCACCAGCCCTTCCTGTCCGCTGTATCCGTATCGACCATATAAGAAGACCTCCAAAAGTTAAGTATCAACATGGCAGGGCATAAAGTAGCGGTAATGTATTATGGCCAACAAGTTCGGAAATACACTGATCAAGCAGGCTCTGGATTATCACCGGCTGGGCTGGTGCGTGATCCCTATTCCGCAAAGGCAAAAGGCGGCCCGGATTAAATGGAAACGGTTTCAGTCCAATCGGCCGGATGAGGCCCAGTTGAGAAAATGGTTTCAAAACAACCACTCAAATATTGCTGTGATATTAGGTGATGTCTCCGGCGGGCTGACCTGCCGGGACTTTGATGCTATGACGGAGTATGAAACCTGGACGGCTGGCTTTCCCGATCTGGCCCGGACGTTACCCACGGTTCAGACCGCAAAAGGGATGCACGTTTATTTTGAGGGACACGTTAAGGGCATAAGACATATTGCCAATGGTGAATTACGGGGCAGTGGTGGTTACTGCCTTCTGCCCAATTCGGTTCACCCGGACGGTCCAATTTATCAATGGAAGATTCCACTTAAAAACGGCAATCTGCTTGTTCTCGACCCAAAACTTGCAGGATTTATGCCTGATGTTACAGAGAAGACAGAGAATACGGAGCAAACAGAGAAAACTGAAGCAATAATAGGGGGAAATGAAGTTGAAAAAGCCATAATAGAAACACTGCCTCAAGAATATGGTACGCGAAATCGAAAAATCTTTGAATTGGCCCGCTATCTCAAATCATTGCCTCAGTATAATGGAGCCAACCCTAAAGATTTGCGTGAAATTGTAGAGCAATGGCATAAATCAGCCTTGCCGAACATCAGGACTAAAGAATTTGAGGAAACCTGGATTGATTTTTTAAAAGGTTGGGGTAGAATCAAACACCCGAAAGGAGAAGAACCTATGGCACAGATTTTTCAATCAGCAATCGAGATGGAACTTCCGGCAATAGTGATCCAAAAATATCCAGACAATAAAAATCTTCAATTGCTTGCTTGCCTGTGTAATGAATTACAGCGGGCAACGGGAGATAATCCATTTTATCTCTCGGCCAGAACAGCGGGCAGGCTCCTTAAAGTTTCACCCATGTCAGCCAATCGCTGGCTTTTTCTGCTGGAGTCGGACGGGATTATCAAAGTCATCCGCAAGGGTGGGACAGCCCAGACGGCCAGAAAAGCTACCCGGTATAAATATATTCCAAATTAAAATGAATAACACTTGACAATGCGCCATATATAGAGTATATTTTGTTTGGAGACATCAAAAATGATTTTGGAAAATATAAGAAAAGCGATAAAAAAATCAGGATTGTCCCGTTACCGCATAGCCAAGGATACGGGAATTGACCAATCGGTCCTTTTCCGAATTGTTAATGACGGTTCGTGCAATATCGAAACAGCGGATCGGCTCTGTCGATATTTGAACTTGGAATTAAA
>DAOWIP010000059.1 GCA_030640865.1 Sedimentisphaerales bacterium
CGAACGACACGAAAAAAAGAAAAGAATAAATAAAACAGAAGAAATGTAGAAGAGATGAATCCCGACTTGTCGGGAAACATCGAATGGAAGAAAAGAAGAAGACAGAAGAAAATTTGAACAGAAGATAACGAAGGAAGCGAAGAATATAAAAAAGGTACCGGACACCTTTAATTCGGGCGCAGTTCGTTTTTCTTCCGGGCCTTTTCAATAACTGAGGCGAGGGAAACCGTTGCTCCGCCGGCCTTTTTGGATTCTTCCGCAGCGGTCATGAACGCGAATATTTCGATGGTTATTTCCGCGGGTACGGGTGCCTTTCCCGTCCGGAAAAATTTACCGATCTCATCGCACAATGCCCCGTAGCCTCCGAATTTATTGGTGTGATCGGTACCCTTCGAACCGAATACTACCGCACCATGACCTTTGCCCAGGCGTTTGCCCCGGTAGGTTCCGGTGCGTCCGTCTTTCCAGAGACCGACAACCACATCGGTGCCCGGCGAATGAACCCGCGTAACCTGCTCGCATCCGGTACCCATAATTGTGAACAGCATCTCGACGCCATGGACCCCATACCAGTACAGATCGGGATGATGTTTTTCCAGAGAACACCCACTGTAAGTGTAGCAACCGACTAGTTCACCGACCTTTTCGTTATCGCGCGAACCAAGAATGTACTGTGAATAACGCACACAGGAACTCGACCAACATGGCACATTATTTTCCCTGGCCAACTGAAAAATCTCCATCACATCAGCCAGACTGGCCGCCATGGGCTTATCGATAAAGACCGGCTTACCCGCTGCGATAACCGGCCTGGCCTGCTTTAGATGAGTCCGGCCGTCATTACTCTCCAGGAGCACACCATCCACCTTTTGGCAAAGCTCTTCTATGCTCGAGACAATTTCCACTTTGAAATGGTCGCGCATTCTGTTAGTGAACATCTCCAGCCGGTCGGCCGAGGCGGGTATGTCGGGCGAACCGCCGGGGTAGGCCGCCACAACCCGACAGCCGGTCTTATTCTTTGGGTCGTTAATTAACTTGGTAAAGGCGGTAACATGTGAAGTGTCAAGCCCGATTATGCCCAGACGTATCACCTTGCCTTCACTCTGCCCCTTCGACACTGAAACCGTTACCACAGTCAACAGCAACATCGTCAAAACAACATTTTTTTTCATCGCTACTTCTCCTGAATTAAGATACAATCTATAACATAAACATTTAATCCATAAGATACTATATATTACGTTCGTTGCAATTCAAATATAATTGGCCCTATACCCATGAAGAAGATGAGAACCAATTTTACTTGTTGGATTAGTTATTACGCGGCGTCCAGGCCCGCTCTGCCGGTGTTTTTAGAGGCTGCTTATTTGCGTAGCTTTCCGGCATTTTGGTTCGGAAAGTCGATTTTTTCATCTTTTCGTAAAAAGGCTGTCTTTGAATTATTACGATTGAAATTCGCGATTAAATTAAAAACAAGAGGAACCTTTTGCGATAACCTGTGGAGAACCTCAGGGGGAATGGTTTTTTTGCTGAAGGGCACTCTTTTAACATACTCCTGTATGAAGCCCTCATTCCTGCCGTATTTGTAGTTATATGTAAAGCCGCCCGAAGAATTCATCTGAATCCGGGGGTTCGATTGGTTGGGCACACTCACATAAAACTCACTTTTGTTCGGGCTTTCATTGTTAAACAGATCGGAACTCGCAAGACACTGATAAAGTTCTTTTGCGGTATTTAATGCCGGATCAATTAAAACAATATCCCTGACCATGAAAGGACGGTATAAATATTCGCCCTTTTCACGGTAATTATAGAGTTCTTCGAGTTTTTTTTGAAGGATTTCTTTATAAAAGGGGTAATGGGTACAGCCGAGGATGATAGCTTTCATTTTTCCGGCAGCGGGTTTCTTCCGTATTTTTTCCATGAGTGAAACCAGGTGATAGGAAATGTAATTTTTAACGGAGTTAATCTGAAGGTTTTTCGGGCTGCCGGCTTTACCGTTGAAAAGCATCTCATTTTTGCCCCATACAAAACCGTATCTCGGTAATATTGTCAGGTCTATCATTGCATCGGAATGTTTTTCTCCTGTAACCACGGCCTTCGTACCGGCGGCCCTGGGTCCTTTGTATTCTTTTCTCGGCAGAGTGGCGCCGGAATCGATGTATTCATCGGAACCGTCAATGGCGCCAGCCAGGCCAATCCCCCCCTGCTGAAAAGCCGCTATGTTACCGGTATAATTCATCGCTTTTTTCTGCGCATTAAGAGTCTTCACATATCCACCCGAACCAACCGTAGCCGCTGTGGCCATAACACCGACACTTCCACTTTCATCCGCTCCGAAAAGTGCCAACGCCGCCCTGACCCCGGCATCAATTACGCCTATCACTTTTATCTCCAGGCCCGCTCTGTCCATAAACCTCCGGATTTCTTCTTTTCCGTAAGCGGTTGCCGTGTTACAGGCGATGACAATGGCCTTTACGGGCTGTTTATCGGTTTTATATCGGCTCGCGTTTCCATCGGGATAATATTTGTTCGCCAGCAAAAACTGGACATCCTTTATCACGTGTTCCCTGAGCAGGTCCGCCTTGTTTTGCCGGGGATAATTGCCGTAAGGCATATTGGCCTGATCGCCGAGATAGATAAAATATTCTTCATTAAAATCCATAAGACCGTCGCCGCCATTCCTGAAGCGATGATTTTTGTTATCATATTGGTCAAGTTTGATAATGGCATCCAAAACTGTGAGGCCGCCCGTCCCAGAATCAAATACACCAATGGGCAGCCTGCGATTCGGCCTGGGATAATTTTCAGCGTCAATATAAAAAAAACTGTTCCTGTCTTTTAAAATGGTCTCAACGATTTCAAGCTCTTTAACCTGCGAATTTGTCTGACCTTCGATAGCCGAAATAACGACGAGAATAACAAGCGTGAAGCCCCAATGTTTTGTTTTTTTTAATATGCCCATGATTTTATCCTGTAATCAATTTTTTGACATCGTCCCAAAAGACAAGCGTGAATTAAAGGCGTGAATTAAAGATATCCGGTACTTTTTTTTGGTCTTCCCCCGGGCCGCAGTGTTGATTCCAGGCTCAATTTGGCGGCGGTGCGTTCTATCCAGGAAGGGACGCCAAGAGGAGTGCCGCGGTTAATGCTGTGGCAGATTCTATCGTGGTCTTTACGGACAATATCGCGACTAACCAATTGCGGCCAATTCGCTGGAAGGACGACGGGGCCGTCGCTCAGGCCGAAAGGTGGCACCCGATCGTTGAACCATCCACCTCGAAGACTCGGTGGCTGCCACTCAACCACCAGCATTTTTATTTTTTGTAGAAAACGCGTGGGGTAAGACCCCACCCTACAAGACTATTAATTGCAGGCGAGACGCCTGCGGTACTACAGATGCCACGGGGCGCGCATTGGTTTGCTCAGCATACGATTGGCCTGGTCGTCGCCGATGAATCGTTCATTATCAGGGTCCCAACGAAGTTTGCGATGCAGCTTCATTGCGATGTTCGCGAGGTGGCAGATGGTGGCTGAACGATGGCCGACCTCCACAGGAGTGATCGGATCGCGGCGTGTCCTGATACAATCAAGGAAATCCTGTTTATGGTCGTCGCTTTTATAAAGATGGATTTCGTTGGGACCGATGACGGAGGTTCTCAATGATTCGGGATAGGTTTCAATTTTTCTTGAGCTGGTTGCCACCCATCCTTCAGTACCTTCAAATGTCGCCAAAAACCCTCGTTTTCCCTGATGCGCAGTAAGCAGTTCCACACCGTTGGCATAGCGCGCCCGAAAGTCTATTTTCGTAACAGTGGTATGCAGCCCATCTGTTGGCCATTCACTGCCGAGGTCCTCAATCTCAACCGGCCCGGTATATTCGGTATTGTTGCCCCATTGGGCGATGTCGAAGCAATGCGCTCCGGTGTTGGTGGTTTCGCCGCCGGAATAATCCTCACCGAAACGGAAGGTATAAAAACAACGGTCCTTATGATAAGGCACTCGTGGGGCCGGGCCAAGCCACATGTCGTAATCGAAGCCCTTCGGTATCGGCATAGGCTGCCAGTTGTCCACGTCTCTGCGCAGGCCGTGACGGCCCAAAATAACCACGATTCGTTTAAGTTTTCCAATGCGACCGTTGTGGACCAGTTCGCAGGCAAAACGATTAAGCTCCTGAGACCGGTGCATTGTACCCATTTGCAAAGTAACACCGTATCGCTTGACGGCATCGGCCATGGCGCGGCCCTCGGCGATAGTCAGACTAAGTGGTTTTTCGCAGTAGATATGCTTTCCGGCGCGTGCCGCCATGATCACCGGGATCGCGTGCCAGTGATCCGGTGTGGTAACGCAGACAATGTCTATATCGTCGCGGGCGATTAACTCACGAAAATCAACGTACCCGTCACAACCTTTGTATTGTCCGGACCGTTTTTGTCTGGCATAACGCTTGTTCACCAACTCAATGGCCGGTTCGCGCCCGCGAAACTGGCCGGTCTTGTAGTAACCGGAGGCATTGACATCGCAGACAGCCACGACGCGACACTGATCCTTGTGCAAAAAACCACTAAGATTAGTAAATCCCATGTTGCCCACGCCAATAGAGCCTACGTTAAACCGGTTGCTGGGAGCGTTCGCTCCGAGAACCGAGGAAGGAACAAGGCAGGGTGCTGCGAAGAGAGCCGCAGTAGCAGTGGTACGCCTGATAAAATCACGACGATTTATTTTGTTCATTATTTTTTCCTCTTTATTCAATTTGACTATAGTTGAACACTGACAGACTAATATGTCCGTCAATCAATCGCAAGCGAAAAAAAACCCTCTGTTCGTTCCCCAAAGGTGTGTGAGAATTTTTTCCGGCCTAATGTAGCGTAACCTTCCAGGTTGCGATTAAATAGTTCGTATTCGACGCTAAAAACAGGTATTTCGCATAAGAATCTCAAGCAAGGATGCTTGAGCTACATTGCCAGAAAAAAATCTCACGCATCTCTAAAGCGATTCCTCATTATTTCCTGACAATAAAAACCCTGTGTTTCCCCGCGGCAACATGGAAGGAAACCATATAACCTCTTATCATAAAAGAAATAATAAAATATGACTCATTGCGGGCGTTGCGATTTTAATACATCCGGGCCAATCCGGTTTGTAGCCAAAGAAAAAAATGCCAACAAAAGTAATCGTAACCCCTTAAATGCCAACACGTTATAGAAAGCACGGCTTTTTCCTCTTTTTTGCTTGCGTCCGGTACGCCCTTTGCGGTATAGTAAAGGTGTTGCGTTCTGTGTCTATTCACATATGGATTCGGCGTAGCGAGAGAGAGTGACGAGAGAGGTTTGGGATGAGAGCAGTGCAGGCCTTGATTAACTGACGTATCTGTAAAAGGCTTGGGTTGTACCTCTGTTGTCTTGTTTATTGAATGGGAGAGATGTACGCCTGGGTACGGTAAAAGGATAATTTACCGGAAAGTCAGGCCTGGGGGGGAGAGAGAGGGAATGATGAGAGCATCGGTAGTTGCGCGCAAAGTAGGTAAGCATACTGCTTTGGGAATAGTATCGTTATTGATACTACTGTTCGTCCTCGGCGGGACTTGTTCCGCCGTGTGGCCTCCCTATCAATCAGATCCAAGCTGGAATATTGCCCGCGACGAGGTACCGATGGATCTGTCGCCGGCGATGATGGACCTGAGTACGAGTGCAGGCGAAGTAATGTCCTGTCAATTCATTGAAGATCAATATCTGAACCAATCAATTGCTTATAGTTGCTCGGGAAACAGAGACTACGGCTCCTATCAACACGTGTACGCCTATAATACTTCCAACGGGAGTTCAAACTATTCAGTCGGTAACACCACGGGGCACACCCAGACGTTCACATATACGCCGGAAAATACCGGTCTGCATAATGGATACCCCGTCTGGATAAATGACAAAATAAAACTGGACGGCAGACTCATAGCAGCCAAGACGCCAGGCCCGGAGAACCCCTATTTCAATGGACCTATCACGCACCAGGTAGGGCTGACGGCTTCTTTCGATATTCAGGCAATTTACGAATTCGAATACTCCACCGGTACGGGTACCAAAACCGTTGATATACCGATTATGCTGGGCGGGATCGATCTGATCGGCTGGTATTGGGGCAGAACGATAATCCGGCCTCG
>DAOWIP010000188.1 GCA_030640865.1 Sedimentisphaerales bacterium
ATTAACGCGTAGGGCTTTTGCGGCTATGGGCTCTCACCTAACCTTTCTGTCTTTGTACTAACACTGCATTTCGTAAGTTTTGTGACTATCGCGGATAAATGTGCGTTAATTACCGGTTAGGGTAAGATGCAGGGATCTTTCCGTTGCTTCCTGTTTTGCGTGGTCTGCGAACAGATCGACTTTCACCACGCACTGTTCTTTTTGCCCTCTTATGCGGACACTTACTGTATCATTTTGTTGTTCTTGTGGCCCAACCACTAACATATAGGGCAGACGTTGGTCATGGGCGCGCTTAATCTTAGCATTTATCTTATCATCTGCCGCGTCAATAGTACAGCGTAATTTTGCTTTCTGCAAGCGATTAAATACGCTTTTTGCGTATTCATTGCTTTTTTCACTGATTGGCATAATTCGGGCCTGTTCCGGGGCCAGCCATAATGGAAACGCACCGGCATAATGTTCGATAATAATCCCCAAGAACCGTTCCATAGCCCCTAACACTACCCGATGTATCATTACAGGCCGTTTTTCGGTATTATCTCGATCTACGTAATTCAGATCGAGCCTTTCGGGCATTGAAAAGTCCAGTTGAATAGTACCAAGTTGCCATGACCTTTGTAGGCAATCTTGGACATGAAAATCTATTTTTGGCCCATAAAACGCTCCGTCACCGGGATTTATGGCATATTTCACATCTTTTGCGGCCAGCGCGTCTTTCAATGCGTTGGTGGCTTTCTCCCACATCTGATCGGAGCCGATGCGTTTTGCGGGCATAGTTGAAAGTTCCAGACGGCAGTCGGTCAGGCCAAAAGTCTCATAAGTCTCGAATATCAAATCAATTACACCGATTACTTCCTGTTCGATTTGTTCCGGAGTGCAATAGATATGGGCGTCATCCTGGGTAAATTGGCGGAGCCGCATTAGTCCGTGAAGGACTCCGCTGGGTTCATGTCGATGTACAACCCCCAGTTCTGCAATTCGCATCGGCAGTTCTCGGTAGGAATGCGGCCGTGATTTATAGACCAGGCATCCACCGGGACAGTTCATCGGCTTGATGGCGTATCTTACCTCGTCGAGGTCGGTAAAATACATATTTTCCTTATAATTATCCCAATGGCCGCTCTGATGCCACAATTTCTCATTCAAAATGATAGGTGTGCGGATTTCCTGATAGTTGGCTTTATCGTGCAGCTCGTGCCAGAATTTCAGTAATTCGTTCCAGATTATCATCCCTTTTGGGTGCAAAAATGGGAAACCTGGCCCATTTTCGTTAAAGCTAAACAGGTCCAACTGTCTTCCTATCAGGCGATGATCACGTTTTTTAGCCTCTTCTAATTGACGAAGATAAATATTCAATTTTTTCCGTGTCGTAAATGCTGTTCCATAAATACGTTGCAGCATTTTCTCACTGGCGTCGCCATGAAAATACGCCCCTGCCACGCTCATCACCTTAAAGGCCTCGGCACTGCCCGTACTGGGTATGTGCGGCCCGATACACAGGTCTTCGAAGCTGTTATTTTCCCGTGAGCCGGTAACGTAAAAGCTGAGTGTATCTCCCTTGGCCCGCTGGGCGTTGTCTGTTTTGTAGCGGTTGCCCTCGGCCTGGAGCTTTTTCATTGCCTCGTCGCGGGGTAACTCATAATGCACAAAAGGCTTATCGGCAGCGACGATTTTTTTCATTTCATCTTCAATAGCTGAAAAATCGTCCGGGGTAATGGGCCTGTCCAGATCAATATCGTAATAAAATCCGTTCTCGACGGTAGGGCCATAAACCAGCTTGGTATCAGGAAAGAGATTGCAGATTGCTTCGGCCATTATGTGGGCGCAACTATGACGTATAAGCTCAAGACTTGCGTCAGGGTCGCTTTTGGGAGTGAGGATTTCGACACTGGTGTCGCGATTGATTGTCGCGGTCAGGTCGTGGAGTTGGCCGTCAATCCGCACGGCCAAGGCATCCTGGGCCAGTCGGGAGCCGATCCTTTCGGCAATCTGTCGGCCCGTTACGGGACTCTCAATATCCAATACGCTGTTGTCTGGCAGGGTTATCTTAATCATTTACCGCAAACTATACCGACAAAGGCTGAAATGTCAAGTATCTGTTCGTTATCAACTGACCACTAGCCTCCGCTGTTAAGCGGGGGTTCTCATTCGCCCCCGATGTAAAATCGGGGGGTTCTTCTGTAGGGTGGGCCTGGGCGCCACGCGTTTTTCTAACCACGAGCCAGAATGAGTAGTTGTTTTGCCTGCTGTATGGCGGCAAAGCGGGTTTCGACCTGTTCGAGAGTCTTCGACGGTAGTGTTTGGGCCTTTAGAAGTTGCTCTTCCGCGTCGGCAATGGTTATCTCATCGGCTGTCAGGGCTTTGTGAGTCAGAACAGATACTTCATTATCGCAGATGTGCCCGAAGCCGCCTTCGATATAATATGTATGCAGTTGTTCTTCGCTATCGCGCAGTCGCAAAAGCCCGATGCCCAAATTGCACAGCAGCGGCGAATGGCCGGGCAATACGCCCAGCAGGCCGTCGTGGGCGGGCAGAACTACCTCAAAGGCTCGCGTGTCCGCAACGCGGGCAACCGGGGTCAGGATTTGGCAGTGAATTTTAGGTGTTTTACCGGGCATTATAAAACCTGTACCGCAGGCGTCTCGCCTGCAATTAATAGCTTCGCGAAGCG
>DAOWIP010000559.1 GCA_030640865.1 Sedimentisphaerales bacterium
AAAACCTGTACCGCAGGCGTCTCGCCTGCAATTAATAGCTTCGCGAAGCGTATCCTTTCCTTTTCTGCATTTTGTATTCTTCGCTTTCTTATGTTTAATCTATTCTTCTGAACTCTGAATTCTGTATTGTTTTAAGCGACTCCTTTTGTTATTTTTTCCGCTTTTTCGGCGGCGTCCTCAACGGTTCCGACGTACAAAAAGGCCTGCTCTGGCAAATGGTCCCATTTGCCGTCGCATATCTCCTCGAAGCTGCGGATGGTATCATCAAGTTTGGTATAGGTTCCGGGTATCCCGGTGAAGGCCTCGGCAACCAGAAACGGCTGTGAGAAAAACCGCTCGATCTTGCGGGCACGGGAGACAATATTTTTGTCCTCCTCGCCGAGTTCATCTACACCGAGGATAGCGATAATATCCTGCAGGTCACGGTATCGCTGGAGAAAAACCTGTACGCGGCGTGTAACATTGTAATGGTGTTCGCCGAGGATGTGGGGGTCGAGGATGCGGCTGGTTGATTCCAGGGGGTCAACGGCAGGATAGATTCCCTTTTCGGCAATGGATCGCTGGAGATTAACGGTGGAGTCCAGATGTGTAAAAGTAGTGGCCGGTGCGGGGTCGGTATAATCGTCGGCGGGCACATAGACAGCTTGAATAGAAGTAACAGCGCCCTTGTCGGAAGAGGCGATGCGTTCCTGGAGATCACCCATTTCCGTGCCAAGAGTCGGCTGGTAACCGACGGCGGAAGGCATACGGCCGAGCAGTGCGGAAACTTCTGATCCGGCCTGTGAAAAGCGAAAAATATTGTCAACGAACAACAAAGTATCGGCGCCGGTTTGGTCACGGAAGTATTCGGCCATAGTCAGAGCCGTTAATGCAACCCGCAGCCGGGCGCCGGGCGGCTCGTTCATCTGGCCGAAGACCATCACGGTCTGATCGAGAACGCTTTTACCGGTATCGCCGATCTTGGCTTCCTGCATTTCCAGCCAGACGTCATTGCCCTCACGGGTTCTCTCGCCTACACCGGCGAAACAGGAATAGCCTTCGTGAAAACGTGCCAGACGGGCGATAAGCTCCTGGATGATAACGGTTTTGCCAACACCGGCACCGCCGAACAGACCGCATTTACCACCACGGACCAGCGGACAAAGCAAGTCGATGACCTTTATGCCTGTCTCGAACATTTCCGTTTTCGGCGAGAGGTCAACGAAGTCCGGCGGTTCCTGATGAATAGGTCGCGTTTCGCTGGTGTTGACAGGACCGCGTTTGTCAATCGGTTCGCCGAGCAGATTGAAGACCCGGCCGAGCGTTTCCTGGCCGACAGGAACCATCACGGGATTACCGGTGTCGATTACTTCCATACCACGGACCAGGCCGTCGGTAGAGCCAAGAGCCACGGCTCGAACCTTACCGCCGCCGAGATGCTGCTGTACCTCGCCGGTCAGGTCGATCTTTATCCCTTTGCTCTCGGTCTGTATCTTCAGAGCGTTATAAATGGCGGGGATGTTTTCTTCCTCGAAATCAGCGTCAAAAATGCTGCCGATAACCTGTGAGACTTTACCTGTGTTCATTTTTTACTCCGTGTAAGAGTGTATGGGTGTAAGAGTATAAGAGTTTATGGGATTGGTCAAATTAGATGGCTCCGCCAAAAATGCCGAACGACCATTAAAACATACGATCCCAGCTTGGTATTACGGTCGAACTAAACTTTTGACGCTGGCGTCAACAACGCCTATTATGGCGGGTCCAACTGATATGGCCGATACGGAAATAAGGGGCAGGCGCAATCAGTACACAAAGTTACCTCTTTTCGTGCCCAACCTACACACGCCAAACACTGCGCCTGGATTGCCTCATGTGGAGAGGCTTTCGCCTGGATTACCCGCTTATACGCGCCCTTGTATAAATTCGGTATCTGGGCCAATCTACGGCGAACTTGAGGGTTTGACAGGGATTGCCCCATTCTTTGCAATGTTCCATGAAATATTTGTATCATCCACTTTTAAGAAAATACCATTCTCAGGTGTCATGAATGTGCCATTGGTGGCAAGTACTACTCTTAAACCTTT
>DAOWIP010000237.1 GCA_030640865.1 Sedimentisphaerales bacterium
AATTGTCCCAGGCCTTTGTTAGCCATTAAGTATTTACCTGTTTTCAGTCGTCCCTGCGGGACTAAAATAATATAAGAACAGGTTTCCCAGCGATAAATCGCTGGGCTATTATCATTTGTCCCTACGGGACTTGAATGTCACTTAGAGAAAATGGCGGGCACGGCCCGGGCTACTTTTTGTTCGGGCTACGCCTGCTCAACCGAGAAGAGCGTCTAATTCCTCCGGGGTCAGCAGCGGTTGGATTTCTTCCCTTTCCATCACGGGTGGTTTCCGCCTGGGCCTGCTCGGTACGGCCGGCTTCAAGGGAGTTTGCTCCTCGATATTTTTCGGCAGGCTATCGGTAACCGACGGTTTGTTCCCGGTATCCAACGGTTCGTTCCCGGTATCCAACGGTTCGTTCCCGGTATCCAACGGTTCAGTCTCAGTGCTCAGCGGTTCGGTTTCGATAACCGGCGGCTCGGCCTCGGCGTTAAGTGATTTTTCTAGCATGCCAAGCGGAGATATTCCGCTCAATAATACTATTTCATCCGCCCCCAGTGATTCCGCCTGCCGCATTTTGAGCTTATTGCCTGCCCCGGAAACTGCCGCAGTCCGTACATTATCCATTCCAGCTAAAGTGGCGAAAACGCCCATCTCCTCAGGCGAAAGGCAGTCTATCATTACCACCAACAGGATTGGTCTGTCTTTAAGGCCCAGATTAACCACCGCAGCCGTCGCTTCATAAACGTTGCCATACCAGTAAATATGACCCACGTATCGAGGCAATGCCCGCTCGATCCGCTCACGCCAATTATCCGTCGCGACCCCTATCAGATAATTATTTTCAGTTTCCGAGAACCGCTCCATAAAAAACCTCATCTATGAGTATATCTTTATTCTATCAGAATTTAGATGTGCTGTCAAAGATTCGTCGCCCGCAATAATTACCTATATTGCCTATACTTCCTAATGTATAGCAAAATCGTACGTTACCCTTTATTCTTGCAACTAATTTCTATTACCATTAGAATCAATGGCGAAAGTTTACACTCTTTTTTATTATGGAGATTGATATGTCTGATAAACCGCGTCGCAACGTAACAGAACTGGAGTCCGGTGAAATTGTCGAGCAGGTCTTTATGATCTCCCAGCCGGTCCTTCGCACAACCACTCGTGGCGATTATTATATAGCGGCTTTTCTGAGCGATCAGACCGGCCGGGTCAACGGCCGAATGTGGCAGGCATCCGAAGCGATCTATCAGAGTCTGCCACAAGAAGGCTTTGTCTGGATTAAGGGCCGTGTTGAACTCTATCAAAACACCCCCCAGATTGTTGTCGATGCCATTCAGCCCGTGGATATCGACCAGATACGGTTGGAAGATTTTATGCCCAGCACCGAAAAAGACGTGGACGAGATGTTCGCCCGTGTAAAAAAGATACTCACCAAAGTAAATAATCCTCACCTGTCCGGCCTGATACGTGCCTTCCTGACCGATGAGGAGCTGATGACGTTGTTCCGCACCGCACCGGCTGCCATCTCCCTTCATCATGCCTATATCGGAGGCCTGCTGGAACATACACTCAGCCTGCTGGAATCAGGACTGCTGATATTGCCGAATTATCCGGAATTAGACGCCGACTTGATGATAACAGGACTGTTTCTGCACGATATCGGCAAAACTACCGAACTGGATTACGACATAAGCTTTACCTATAGCGATCAAGGTCATTTTGTCGGGCATCTCGTCAAAGGCACCTGGCTGGTCGAGGAAAAGATCAGGCAGATAAACGATTCAACATCAGAAACCTTCCCGCGTACCCTGGCCGATCTCCTACAGCATATTATTGTTTCCCATCACGGCATACGTGAGTTTGGCTGTCCTGTACTGCCCGCCACACCTGAAGCCTTTGCCGTGCATTACCTTGACAATCTCGATTCAAAGATAGCAATGACTGTCTCCGCCATCGCCAAAGATACCAATAAGTCCAACTGGACTCATTATTTAAGGGCAATCGATAGCCCACTCTACAAAGGGACACGGAAGAAGTAGAGGGTAGAGAGTAGAGGGCGGAATGCGTGGGTTGGAGAATTGTCATAGGAATATTATAAAAGTACCTGAAAACGTGTTGACTGTTTCTGAAACCGGAGCCCACTCTACAAAGGGACACGGAAGAAGTAGAGGGTAGAGAGTAGAGGGCGGAATGCGTGGGTTGGAGAATTGTCAT
>DAOWIP010000554.1 GCA_030640865.1 Sedimentisphaerales bacterium
ATATCGACGCTCATCCGAAAAGCCTGCTGAAAGATAAGATCAAACCACACGAGATTAACCTCCACCAGTCATCGAACCATTATCGGAATTTTCTCGACTGTGTCAAAAGCCGAAAAGAAACCCTGACACCCTGCGAAACGGCACACCGTTCAGCAACACCAGGACACCTCGGACTGATCGCCATGATGCTGGAACGAAAAATAAAATGGGACCCCAAGAAAGAACAAATTCTCGGCGACGAAGAAGCGTCCCGTATGCTGGGCAAGTCGATGCGGAGCCCGTGGCAGTTGTAAGAGAGTAAACGAGTAAACGGGTAGAAGAGTGTTGGTACAATGGAGTAATTTGTTATGCAAAAAGAGAAAAAACTTTCGCGGCGTGATTTTCTGGGCGGTGCCACAGTTGCGGCAGCAGCCTTTAGCATAGTCCCTGAACATGTGCTGTCAGGGGCCGGGCGTACTCCGCCGAGCCAAAAGATCAATTTGGCAGGAATCGGTACCGGCGGACAAGGCTCACAAAACATAGCCACCTTTATGAAAAATCCGGATGTTCAGGTTGTTGCCGTCTGTGACGTCAATCGGGAAGGACCGGGATACCTGTCCTGGAACTGGGAGAAAGGGAAAGGTTCACATATAGCCGGCCGTGAACCCGTCAGGCGGTTTATTGAAGAAAAATATGCCCAGCGAAAACCGTCCGGTACCTACAAAGGCTGCGCATCCTATAACGATTATCGTGAGCTTCTGGACAAGGAAGACATCGACGCAGTAATGGTCGCCACGCCGGATCACTCACACGCAGTCATTACCATGGCAGTATTGAAAAAACGCAAACATGTATTCTGCGAAAAACCACTGACATATACAGTCCATGAAGCACGCATGGTAACCGAAGCGGCTCGCAAGGCCGGGGTGGCTACGCAAATGGGTAACCAGGGACAGGCGTCCGAAGAAGCTCGTCTGGTATGTGAAATTATATGGGACGGAGCGATCGGGCCGGTACGCGAAGTACAAGTCGATTGCGGCACCGGTGGACAATTCTGGCGGTTGCCCACAGGAATGGACCGACCCGAAGGGACGCCACCCGTGCCCGATGGTCTGGACTGGGACCGGTGGCTCGGCCCGGCACAATATCGGCCATATCACCCGGACTACCTGCCGTTTATCTGGCGCAACTGGTGGGACTTCGGAATGGGGCATTTGGGCGACTTAGGCGCTCATAAACTGTCCACAGTCTTCAAGGCCCTGAAACTGGGGCACCCCACGAGTGTGGAAGCAAGCGCCACCCAGTTCAGTTCAGAAGTACATCCGCATGGCGCCATAGTACGATACGAATTTCCGGCACGGGGCGATATGCCGCCAGTCAAGCTGCATTGGTTCCATGGATGCTTAAGACCTGAACGGCCGGAAGAACTGGAACCGGGACGACGTATGGGTGGATCAACCTATTTCGGCGACAAAGGCACATTAATGGACCATCGGCTGATCCCCGAAACGAAAATGAAAGCGTATAAACTTCCGCCGAAAACTCTGCCCAGATCGGTCGGCCATTACAAAGAATGGATCGAAGCGTGCAAGGGCGGGCCGGCGGCTGGTTCGAACTTCGTAGATCATGCCGGGCATTTGAGCGAAGTACTTGCCCTCGGAAATATCGCCATCCGCACAAGACGGAAACTGGACTGGGACGGCCCGAATATGAAGATTACCAATGTGGCCAGTGCGAATAAATACGTTACCCGCGAATACCGAGAAGGCTGGAGCCTTTGGAAAATGTAAAATATAAAACGTAAAATATACAATATAAGACGTAAAATATGAAATTAGAAATAATTTTGGATACTGTAGATAAGAAAGGGAAGAACATGGGTAGAAACTCAAAAGCGATTTCAGTAGTATTGGTTTGTCTCTGGTGTGTCGGGCAGTTGGCGTCAGCAGGTTGGGCAGCCAAGGGGCCGACGGCAAAGGAAATCCAGAAGATTGAACAGGCGGCACCGATAAAAGCAACAGTGCGGCCGGGACAGCCGCGTAAGCTGCTGGTTATCAACCTATGTAAAGGATACAAGCACAGCAGTATCCCTTACTGGGATGTTGCGCTGGAGATTATGGGCAAAAAGACCGGAGCATATACGACAGTAATCAGCAGCGACCTGAATATGTTAAAGCCGTCGAATATCAATCAATTCGACGCGGTCTGCTTTAATAATACTACGAAATTAGGCTTGACCCCCCACGATACGCCGGAGATGTGTAAGGGACTGATGGATTTTATCAAAGGCGGCAAAGGAATAGTAGGAATTCACGCCGCTGTGGATAATTTCGACAAGTGGGAAGAAATGGCGCATATTATGGGCGGACTATTCACGGCCCATCCATGGTCGGCCGGTGGGACATGGGCGATCAAGATTGATGATCCGAAACATCCGCTGATGAAGGCATTCAAAGGACAGGGTTTTAAGGTCAAAGATGAGATATACAGTACCAAGGCGCCCTATTATAACCGCAGTGAACAGCGGGTTCTGATGAGCCTGAATATGTCGGATGATAAGACCCGCGCGAAGGCGAAGAATCCCGAAGATAA